>NZ_CAJWRQ010000066.1 GCF_913046405.1 uncultured Christiangramia sp. | reverse complement strand
TCTGGATCAAAATTTTGTAGATCTGAAATGCTAAACTCCACTTCTGTATTTTCCTTCAGTTGAAGTAGTAGTGGAATAAGTTTTTCATCAATTTTTGGCTGAACATTAATAACATAGTTGATATCATTCAGATTCCAGAAAAAGTCATTGGATTTCTGTTCTATACTTTTAGCATCCATACCATGATCAACCTGATCTGTAGACCTTTCATCAAAGCCAAGAACCAGATTTTTTTCGTGTAAAGCATTGAAGGTAATTTTTAAAGTCAGAGTAGTACTCGATTGTCTCTGTGAAGTCTTGAAGATCGGGATCTGATCATCACCCTTATAGATCCTGTGACTGTTTGTGAAGCGTATTATTCCATCCTGCTTTCCAATAACCATAAATCCCTGGCCAATTGGCGACGGACTCCTATTGACTTCTGCTCCTCGAAAAAGCACTGCACCAGATTCATTTCTGAAAATTGGTGGTGCGTATTGTCTTAAACCAGGTGAATATGTGCCATAGCCTCCTACATAATCTGAAAGATAATGAGAATTAACTTCAGCTTTGGAATCCCAGAAATAAGCAATTCCTGTAGTAGCTTTATTTTCAAGTAAAAATCGATCCAGATCAAACAATGAGGGATAAGGATTTCCAATAAGCAGAATCTGATCTTTTTTTATAGGTATTTCAATGAGACCATTATTTGGGATGCCTCTAAAATCGTAAAGCTGGGCACTCCCGGGATTAATAGCTTCAGAATTAATTACTCTTAAATCAAGACCATTTACTCCTTTCATACTGAAACCTTCGCCTGGCAGAAGATCGAACTGATTTCCCAGATATTGCCAGTTCGAGTAACCGGTTCCGGAGAATGCATACAGCCATCTATTTGATATTTGAAGTGGATCAGATTTGCCGTTAAGATCTGAAATAAGAGATGCTTTATCGGAGTTTAATACATCTTTTGGTGCGAATATATAATCGACCAAACTTTGCTCTGTAGTTCTAACGGCTACAGGTAAACTCCAGTAGTTGTAATCGAAAGCTGAAGAGGTGCCACGCTGATAGACTGATAATTTGCCATTGCCTGTGTTATTATTTGAATCGCTGTCTCCTTGCAGTAGTCCCGCATGGTTACGCAGGTATATGCCTGCTTTAGAGCCGGGATCCTTTTGATCTATAGAAATTTCTTTCTCTACGTAAAGCAGCCTGTTTTGTACAAAAAGGTAATGTTCTGCTTCCGCAGAAGATGTGACAGATAATTGTGCAAATACAGAGCCCGCACTAAAAATCAGCAGAAAAAGCAAGGTGTGCTTCACGAAAGCTATAAATTTGCAATAAATGTAATCATAAATTGAATTCGTTGAATTCCGTTAAATGATTTAATTGTTTGAAAATGAATAATTCTCAGGTTCTAAATACGATTCTCATCTTTGTTGGCGGTGCGCTGCTACTTTATGCAATATCTGTGGATGATGTAAGTCCGTACTTTAAAATAATTGGACTTATCATTATCATGTTGGGTCTTTACCGTGCGACTAACTTCTGGGTTGCGACTAAAGATGATCATGAAGGGCAAAATGAAAAGGATCAATAATGTTGAAAAAAGGAGATAGAGTAGAGGTGATCGATGATGCCCTTTCCGGAGTGGTTCAGGAGATTCAGAATGATCGTGTTACTATTAAAACGGAGGACGGATTTCTAATGCATTTTGAAACCCAGGAACTGGTAAAGATCGAGGATTCGTTTGCCATTGAAGATGTTTCAGATTTCGATATGGAGCAGGTGATCAAGCAAAAAACACCTGATAAGCCTAGAAGATCTGAACGAGTCAAGCCAAAGGAACGTAATGCTCCTCCCATGGAAGTAGATTTGCATATTCATCAACTGGTAAAAACCAGCCGACATATGTCTAACCATGAAATGCTGAATCTACAGTTGGATCATGCCCGTCACAAACTCGAATTCGCCATTCAGAAGCGTATTCCGAAGATCGTTTTTATTCACGGCAAGGGTGAGGGTGTCCTTAAAATGGAGCTGGAATATCTTTTAGGAAGATACTCGAACGTAAAATTTTACGATGCAGATTATCAGAAATATGGCCTCGGTGCTACAGAAGTATATGTCTTTCAGAATTCTTAATTAGAAGTTTCTTCGTCAGTATCCTCTGTTTCATCAGTATTTTCATCCTCTTCTTCTTCGCTGCAATCTAAGTCGTTAGGACATAATTCGAATGGAATATTTGTCTCATTCAGAGAGCCTAATTGATAAGAACTATAGCTAATTGTTTCTCCAGATCCATCATCGGTTCTGGTCAGGCTGAAATTACGTAGCGTCACTTGATACCCGTAATTCCTTGTGATATTGTGAGGAATATATTCATTATGCTGGATGAATGCAGTTTGCTGAGCATTTAGATAATTTGGAACACCATCCCCGGTGCTGGTAAAGCTCCCTGGATTGGTTAATCCATCTTCCTCGCTTACTTCCAGTCTTGTAGGCACTGCATCGCCATCATCATCTGGATTCAAATAATATGGTATTGCTCCCTCTGGCTGAGGATAATTATTTTCATTTACTCTTTCAACCCGCGTAATAACATTATCACCGTCATCATCGCGGTCCAGGTAATCCGGAATTCCATCACCATCAGTATCCTGATGATTTAATCCATCTGGATCCCAACCTTCTTCCAAATTAGAGAGACCATCGTCATCTGGATCTGCATCACCGGTTTCGTCTGTAAATCTGGTAGCGATGGTCACAGTTCCATCAGAGCCACTCTCATACTCTGTTGTTGGCACCGGTTCACTTGGAGGAACAACCTGGCAGAAATAACTGCTACCAGTGATCTGTCCATTATATATACGGTAAATAACCTTGTTGGTGCTACTGAGAGAGAAAGTGATATTTTCAGAAGTATTGGTAATAAAATTTCCAGAATCATCTGTAGTAATATTACTATTGGTGAATTCAACAGATATTGATTCGTTTACGTCATCATTATTGGTAGCGTAGATCACATACTTATTTGGGCCTTCACAAAATTGAAGTGTACTGTCTTCAAAATCAAAGTCGGTTACAATAATATCTCCATCGTCACAGGAAGTAAGCAGGCTTAACAGCGCAATCGCGATCAAAAAACGTTTCATTCTGTTGCTTTTTAAACAAAAATACAGGAATCAAAGATATGACGAAGAGATGTAGGAAGTTATTTTATTTCCATTAATTTTGCGGCCATGAAAAATGTCTATTTTGATTCTGCAGCTACCACCCAGATTCGGGATGAAGTGGTCGATAAAATGACCAGCGTTTTAAAAGAAAACTATGGAAATCCATCTTCCACGCATAGCTTCGGAAGATCTTCCAAAACCCTGATCGAGCAGGCCAGAAAATCTGTTGCTAAAATTCTTAATGTAAAAGCATCTGAAATCGTATTTACTTCCGGAGGGACTGAAGCAGATAATCTTGCTTTAAATTCTGCCGTAAGAGATCTGGGTGTTCGAAGGATCATTACTTCAAAAATCGAACATCACGCGGTACTTTATACTGTTAATCAACTTCAGCAATGTTTTAATGTAGAGGTAGAATATGTTTCTCTGGATACCAAAGGTCATGTGGATATCAAAGATCTTGAAGAGCGACTAAAATCATCAGATACCAAGACATTGGTAAGCCTGATGCACGTGAATAACGAGATTGGCAATATGCTGGATCTCAAGAAAACAGCCCAACTGGTAAAGTCCTACAATGCTCTTTTTCATTCAGATACCGTACAATCTGTTGGTCATTTTGAGCTGGATTTCGAAGAAATCCCTGTTGATTTTACAGCAGTTAGTGCCCATAAATTTCATGGCCCAAAAGGTGTTGGCTTTGCATATGTGCGTCGCAACTCTGGTTTAAAACCGTTAATTTTTGGTGGGGAGCAGGAGCGAGGTCACCGTGCAGGAACTGAAGGTGTGCACAATATTGTGGGTCTGGAAGAGGCTTTAAAACTTGCATATCAGGACCTGGAGAAAGAACAGACTTATGTAAAAGGTCTAAAACAACATTTTATAGATAAACTGAAGCAGGAGATTCCTGGGGTAAGTTTTAATGGTGCCTGTGAAGATCATACTCAAAGTACCTATACTTTATTGAACGTTTGTATGCCTATAACTCAGGAGAAGGCTCTAATGCTTTTATTTCAACTGGACCTTAAAGGGATTGCCTGTTCTAAAGGGAGTGCCTGCCAGAGCGGTAGTGACACCGGTAGTCACGTGCTAAATGCCTTTTGTTCTGAAGAGGATTTAAAAAAACCATCCTTGCGTTTTTCATTTTCTCGATACAATACTAAAGAAGAAATTGACTATGTAGTAGCTACTTTAAAAGATTTTATAGAAAGTTAAACTATAGTATAATAATATAAAAAGCTCGAATCATCGATTCGGGCTTTTTCTGTTTTATGTACCTGTTTTATTTTCTGAAGAACTTCGCAGTATAAGTCGTTGTATTACCCACGTTATCATTAACGATAATCTTTAGATCATTCTCAGTTTCGGTCACGACATTGTCTGAAAAGTAATGTGTGAGTGTATTATTCTTGTACTCATATTCCATCAAAATGAACTTTCCATTTACCGTTGCTCTGAAATCCTGAATTCCTGAAAGATCATCTGATATCTTTACCTTCAAGTTTTCATTGCTGGAGATCCATTGACCATCGTAGAAATTAACCGGTCTAACGCTCGGGGCATTCGTATCCTGCGCTAATCGATAATTACCAAACGTTCTGGTTCCTGTGGTAAAGCGATTTCCTTTCTTATAAGTTGTCGAGTAGTTCAACCTGCCATTATCTGAAACACGAGCAATAAAGGTTTTCGCTTTATCTTCTTCGGAAAGTTCACTTACATCAAAACCTATGGTAAAATTTTTATGTAGAGGTATTTCATCGCGATGTACCGTTACAACATCATCACTGAAGTTGATGTCAAGAAAGGTGTCATTATATAAACTACCACCGGGAATATATACATCCATTTTTCCTCCTTTTGCAGATAACCCATTTGCGCTGGAAGCCAGGTATTCCGTTTCCAATTTTTCTCTTTTAACGATCTTATCACTAATCTGTCCCTTAATTGGAATGCGGATAAGCTTTTCATTGCCTTTAAGATCTGTCACTCTTATGGTGTATTGATAATCGAGACTATCCTTGATATTCAGCAATCCATCGTTCTGCATATTCCCATAGATACTTAAAGGATTATTTGGAGTTTTATAAAGGCGTTGTATTCTACTTCTATTAGTGGCATAATATTCATAATCGATCAACTGATTAAGATGCCTGGTTTCAGCGAAAGAAAACTTTTCGAAGTTTATTTCGAAAACTTCTTCTCCATTCAGGTTTGATTCTATTTTAAAAACACCATTCTGATTGTAAGCTCCATCTTGCTGATCTACAGTGGTGATACCAAAGCCTATTTCACCACATGCTTCAACTTCAGGAACCGCAAATGTTCCGTCATTTTGAGGAATCAATTTCAGTTTTTGTCGGTTTTGAGAATTATTTACATGTGCATCTTCACCAAGAGGGTAGGCAAAAAGTCCCTGGATCATTGGCGGTTTGGAGTCGGCAACATCCAGACCAAATAATTGAGCATTCATGGGGCGCTGGCTTCCATCCCTGATTTCGAAATGAAGATGCGGGCCACCGCTACCACCTGTATTTCCACTATAGGCGATCAACTCTCCTTTTTCAACTTTGAGTTCTCCTGGTTCAGGGAAAAGTTCTATTTCGTAAGATTCCTTAGCATATTGCTGCTTTCGCAGATAATCCTTCAGCCTTGGAGATAACTTCTGAAGATGTCCGTACACTGTAGTGTAGCCATTTGGATGCTGAATGTAAAGAGCCTTTCCGTAGCCATAATGCTGAATATTGATTCGGCTAATATAACCTTCCGCAGCAGCATTTACCTCAAGACCTTCACGCTGCTGGGTTTTAATATCTAGTCCGCTATGGAAATGATTGGACCTTAATTCACCAAAGGTTCCAGCGAGAACGATGGGTACATTAAGCGGATTTTCAAAATAATCCTGAGGTAATTCTTGTTGGGAGTGAACCTGAATACAGATAATAGATAACAGGAATAATAAGGCTTTCTTCATAGATCTGGGGACTTTTTCCTTTTCAAAGCAGCTGTAAAGTTAATTAAAGTTCTATCAATATTAAATGGCTTGCCTACAGAGAATTACTAACATTGTTCATTATTATTTTAAATCACCTGAAAAAGTATTGGGATATTTCAAAGCGTATGTTAACTTTGTAAGGGTTCACATCGGTTTTAGCGATTATGAGTGATATGACAGAAATAGTTGATAACCTGGAGAATAAGATCAGTAAGCTCCTTCATAGATATGAATCTGTGAGGCAGTCCAATGAATCTCTACAACAGGAATTAACTACTGTAAGATCTGAATATGAGAAGCTGGAGGGAGATTTACAACTTTCCAGGGATCAGATTCAAACTCTGAAAGCTGCGAATGCGATGCTTGGCAGTACCGAACATAAGACAGAAACGAAGCTCAAAATAAATAGCCTGATTCGGGAAATCGATCAGTGCATCGTTCAGTTATCTGAATAATTTAGGATGGAAGATAAACTGAAAATTAAAATATCGATCGCGGACCGCGTGTATCCGTTAACCATTCAGCCCAGCCAGGAGGAAGGTTTACGAAAAGCAGCGAAAAAGATCGAGGCGATGATCAAACAGTTTGAGCAAAATTATGCTGTGCGTGATAAGCAGGATGTTTTAGCCATGTGTGCTTTACAGTTTGCGGCTCAAACAGAGCAGAAGAATATAGATAAGTCGAGTGAAATGATTGAAGCAGAAGATAAGTTGAAGGAACTTAACGATCTGTTACAGGAACATTTAAGCTCATAAGTTCATAAAATATAATAAAGGTTACTGCCTGTATTAGTGCTTTTTTGATAAACTCAACACGAATTCTTTAAAGAGGGTAAGTCTATGTTGTAAAAGCGTGCCGTGTCCCTTTACCGGGAGAGCGGATTCTTGATCAGCTTGTTAGCCCTAAACTTGATTTTAAGGAGTTTAATCCAAAACACAGCTAATACAGGCTTTTTTTTTACATCTAATTCAATATAAATGGAAATACTGATAATAATTGTTGCAGCAGTTGTGGGCCTCGCGTTAGGCTTTGCGATTGCAAAAATGCTTGAAAAGAAACAGGCTTCTAATACGATCGCCAGTGCTAAGAAAGAGGCAAATTCCATCGTGAAGGAAGCCAAAGCAGAAGGCGAAAGCATTAAAAAAGATAAAATTCTTCAAGCAAAAGAAAAGTTTATTGAATTAAAGTCTGAGCATGAAAAAGTGATCTTATCCAGAGATAAGAAAATTGGTGATGCAGAGAAAAGGATTAAGGATAAAGAGTCTCATGTTTCTAATGAGCTAAGCAAGAATAAAAAGCTAAACAAAGATCTTGAAGGTAAACTTGCAGATTATAATCATCGTGTAGATTATTTAGATAAGCGCCAAGAAGAGATCGATAAACTTCATAATAGTAAAGTGCAGCAACTGGAAGTTATCTCCGGACTTTCTGCGGAAGATGCTAAAGCACAACTTATAGAATCACTGAAGGATACTGCCAAGGCAGATGCCATGTCATTGATCCAGGATACGGTTGAAGAAGCTAAACTAACTGCGCAGCAGGAAGCGAAGAAGATCATCATTAACACCATTCAGCGAATTGGAACTGAAGAAGCTATTGATAATTGCGTTTCAGTATTCAACCTGGAAAGTGATGATGTAAAAGGCCGAATTATTGGTCGTGAAGGTCGTAATATTCGAGCTTTAGAAGCAGCAACTGGAGTTGAGATCATCGTTGATGATACTCCAGAGGCAATCATTCTAAGCTGTTTCGATTCTGTTCGTAGAGAAGTAGCAAGATTATCACTTCACAAGTTAGTGACCGATGGTAGAATTCACCCGGCACGTATTGAAGAAGTAGTTAAGAAAACACGTAAACAAATCGAAGAAGAGATCATTGATATAGGTAAAAGAACTGTTATCGATCTTGGTATTCACGGTTTACAGCCAGAATTAATCAAAATGGTAGGAAGAATGAAATATCGTTCTTCTTATGGGCAGAACCTGCTACAACACTCTAGAGAAGTCGCCAAACTTTGTGGAGTCATGGCTTCAGAACTTGGTTTAAATCCAAAATTAGCTAAGAGAGCAGGATTACTGCATGATATTGGTAAAGTTCCGGAAACGGAAACTGAAGTGCCTCACGCGATCCTTGGAATGCAATGGGCAGAGAAGCATGGTGAAAAGCCGGAAGTATGTAATGCTATTGGAGCTCACCACGACGAGATCGAAATGAATTCATTATTATCACCAATCGTTCAGGTTTGTGATGCCATTAGTGGTGCCAGACCTGGAGCAAGAAGACAGGTGCTCGATTCTTATATCCAGCGTTTAAAGGACCTTGAGGAGATAGCCTTTGGTTTTGGCGGAGTGAAGAAAGCTTATGCGATCCAGGCTGGGCGTGAACTTCGAGTGATTGTTGAAAGCGAAAAGGTTTCTGATGATAAAGCTGCGAACTTATCTTTCGAGATCTCCCAGAAGATCCAGACAGATATGACTTATCCAGGACAGGTGAAGATCACCGTGATCCGGGAAACAAGAGCAGTCAATGTTGCAAAATAAACGTTGAAAACATAAATAAAAAAAGGCCGTTCTTTCGAACGGCCTTTTTTTTTGAGTTCAGTACTCTTAATCATTATAGATATTTTCATACGAGTTTCCTTCCATCTCGAAGAATTTACCGGTAACATATCTAAAGTGATCATCAAGTTCTGCGATCTCTTTAAGATCATCTTCATCCAGTTGGAAACCGGCACTTTGCAGATTTTCCTTGATCCTACCTTCATTAGTGGACTTTGGAATCACAGCAGTTCCTCGTTGCTCGCTCCATTTGATCAAGATTTGTACGGCGGAAGCTCCGTGTTTCTTAGCAATTTTATTGATCACAGGGTTTTCGAGTAAAGAAGGTTCGTCGTCAGCTTTCATTTCGTCGCTACGATCACCACTACCTAGCGGAGAATAACCAGTGACATTGATCCCACTTCTACAACAGAATTCCAAAAGCTTGTCCTGTTGCAAATAAGGATGAAGTTCAACCTGATTCATTTCAGGTGCGTGATCGGTCTCGTTCATAAGTTCCTCCAGTTTTTCAATACTAAAATTCGAAACTCCAATATGCTTTACCATGCCTTGCTCTTTTGCTTTAATCATTTCTTTCCAGGTCTCAATTAGTGGTACTTCTTCCAGAGATAAGAAATCTTCTACCTTTTCAGGAAATGATACATCAGGTTTAAAAGCTACCGGCCAGTGAATAAGGTAAAGATCAAGATACTCCAGCTGTAAATCTTTTAGAGTCTGTTTTAGGGCTGGAATGACATCTTCTTTTTTATGAGCGTTGTTCCATAATTTAGAAGTAACCCATACATCTTCACGTTTGATATCGCCGTTTCCAAAAACTTCAGCAAATGCCTCACCAACTTCTGCTTCGTTACCGTAAGTGGCGGCACAATCAATATGTTTATACCCATTGTTCAGGGCGATTTTTACAGCGTTCGCTACTTCACCTTTTTCAGATTTCCATGTTCCAAGACCTATGGCATCCATATGGTCTCCATTCTTAAATTTTAAAGTCTTCATAATTCAATTTTTTATGAAGTTAAGGATTTATAGAGGGAGCGAAAAGTCCTGAAATTGGTTTAGCAGAACTTTAATATCTATCGGCGTGGATGGAAGCTTTCCATGACTTCCCTTAAATGCGTTCTGTTTATATGTACATATACTTCCGTAGTTGTAATACTCTCATGTCCTAACATTTGCTGAATGGCTCTTAGATCTGCTCCATTTTCCAGTAAATGGGTGGCAAAGGAATGGCGAAATGTATGCGGACTCACTTTTTTCTTAATACCGGCTTCCTCGGTGAGTTTTCTTACGATCGTGAAGATCATAGCCCGCGTTAGTTGCCTTCCTCTACGATTCAGGAAAAGTGTATCGCTGTATTCGTCTTTTATTGGTTGATGTGGACGAACTTCATCTTTATAGAGAGTGATATATTTTATGGTATACTCTGAAATAGGAACAAACCGCTGTTTGTTCCCTTTACCGGTTATTTTAATGAATCCTTCGTCGAAGAAAAGATCAGACAATTTAAGTTCGGTAAGTTCAGAAACACGCAATCCACAGCCGTATAAGGTTTCAATAATGGCGCGATTTCTTTCGCCTTCAGTTTTACCGAGATCTATCGCCTGTATAATTCTATCAACTTCTTCCGTAGATATAATATCGGGAAGTTTTCGTCCGGTCTTTGGAGATTCAATAAGTTCCAGAGGATTTTGTTCCCGGTAATTTTCAAAGACCAGGTAATCGAAAAAGCTTCTCAAGCCGGAAATTAATCTTGATTGAGAGCGGGCATTTAGGCTTGAAGAAACATTATAAATGAACTTTTGAATGATCTCTTCGGAAATTTGACCGGGACTAACTTCAATTTCATTAACATTAAGAAACTTCTGAAGTTTTCGTACGTCCAATTGATAGTTCGAAATGGAATTATCTGATAATCCACGTTCAAGCTTAAGGTAATTGGTATAATCCTTTAAGGCATGCTCCCATTTCATGTGTTAAAGATAGTAATTGCGGGGCATGAGTCTTAATAATACTTTATGCTTGCGTAACTTTTTGTTAACAGGTTGTACCCTACTTTTGACGGAAATAAAAATTAATAATGATGAAAAAAACAGTTTTATTAGTAGCCGTTGCATTGATGGGATTTGTATCCAATTCGTTCGCACAGGAAAGTTGGAGTTTTGGTGTGAAGGGTGGTGTAAACTTTTCTACCGTAACTGGAGATTACTTTAAGGATCCAAGTCATAGAACAGCTTTTAACGTTGGTGTTCTTGCTGAAATTCCTGTTGCAAACAGACTATCTATTCAGCCAGAGGTATTATACTCTGCTCAGGGATACGATTTTGCTTCGATCGATGAAGACAACATTTTCGATATTGATGACAATATTGAATACCAATTAGATTATATCCAGGTACCGGTACTTGCCAAAGTATACGTTACTGATGGTTTGAGTGTTCAGGCTGGTCCTTCTTTCAACTTTAATGTGAATGAAGAAATTGATTACTCTCCAACAGAGAACGGTGGTGATATCGAGCTTGAAGATCAGGTGAAGGATTTCGAAATAGGCGGTGCTGCAGGTTTGGAATACAAGCTTAATAGTGGATTCTTTATACAGGGTAGATATACTTACGGATTTACCGAAGTATTTGATGGATCTGATGCTCACAATTCAGTTTGGCAGGCAGGTATTGGATACCAGTTCTAGTCTATAGAAAAATCAATAAAAAAAAAGCGGGCATTGCCCGCTTTTTTTATGTAAAAATTCTGGAGGAAAATTTCTACAAGTATATTATATTATTAGTTTTGGCGGCCTAACTACAAATTCAATCAAGTAATGTTAAAAACAATTATGTGTGCGATGGCATTCACCATGCTGTCATTATCTTCCTTTGCGCAGGAATCAACTTTTGGTCTTACCGCAGGGTATTTAAATGCCGAGTTCAAAGTAAGCGAAGAGACTGTGAGCTTTTCTGATGACGGATCTGGTTTTTATGTTGGAGTTCTAGCCGACTTCGAATTGAACGAATCATGGCATATCGTTCCTGGTGTAAACTATGGAAATGTAGAAGAGACCAGTCTTTTGTTTATTCCAGTGATGGCACAGTACCATATCGCGAACTCTGGAGTCTTTCTGCAGGCCGGTCCTCAGGCAACATTGAACCTCGAAGAGGATCCAGGTGAATTTACGAACACAGTGGGTGTTGATGCAGGTTTTGGCGTAGGTTATGAGATCAATGAGAATTTCTTCGTTGAAGCTAAGTATGCACTTGAACTCACCAACCGATTCACAGATAGGATCAGGGAGACAGGCGATGATTTCAAGCTGAATTTACATACGTTCACCTTTGGAGTAGGATATAAGTTCTAAATTTTTCTTTTCTAAATTCTTGAAACCGAAGAGATTCTCTTCGGTTTTTTTATTTATAAACGTTAGTCGGTGATATTTCAGACAAAGCTGCGTTTTCCCTGTTATACATACTAACCTCATTAAATTATAAACCTATGTTTAAAAATCATGATGATGGCAGGATTTGAGAACCCTACTTTTTCATCTTTCGCCCAGGAAACATGTTTTGGAGTTATAGCTGTTTATTGAAATTTACTCTATTCCGTAAAAGATAAAATTTATAATTACAATCTCAGTGAATCCGGATACTATGTTGGTGTTTTTCTGAATATTAGCCTTAGTGAATCATTAAGTCTTGTGCCCGGTGTCAATTATTCAAACTCACATGAATCCAATATGTTAAATGTTCCACTGATGTTGAAATACAAAATTGCTAATTCCGGTTCCTATCTTCAGGGTGGGCCACAGGCATCTATAATTTTTGATGAAGAACGCGTTAGACACAATCAGGATTTTGGTATTGATCTGGGTTTTGGACTTGGATATGATACTAATGAACATTTTTTCCTCGACGCTACATACTATCACGAAGTGACCAATAGATTCAAAGATCATTAACTTCAGATTTTTAATGACCTCAAAGAAGGAATCAATTCATTGATGATAGCAGTTGGTTAAATATTCTAATACATTGAAAACATTAAATTTTAAAGCGAAGATTAAATCTTCGCTTTTTTTTTAGAATAAACCTGAATCAATTTCGTTATTATTGGTATTACGCTTTCGACTACTAAAACCTATTGAATTATGCTGAAATCTTCTAATATCTTATTGATCCTTGCTATATGTTCTTCCAGTCTTATGTCTCAGGAAAGGGAAGAATCTCCGTTAACACCTGAAGAAAATCGTGCTAAAATCAATTTTGAAGGTCAGCAGGGACAGGTGAAATATTACAATGATAGCAACCTGGAAGCTGATACTTTTGATCTTGGGAAAATATTGCCGGGTTTGAAATTACAGCCTCACCAAGTAAGGTATGAGAACCCGACCAGTAAGACAGATATTATGGGATATAATTTAAAATATCAATTAGGGAATTCAGACTTTTCAATAATGTCGGGTGGTCAGGAGATCATCCATTCAAGTATTGACGGTAAAAGAGACTATGATTTTACCACAGGTCTTGGTGTAGATTATGAAGTAAATAAAAACACCTCTTTAGAAGCCAATTACTTTTTTGGTTTTCAGAATTTAAATTCGGGGAAAGCAGTTTCTCCTGTGCAGTATTTACCTCTGCAGCCTTTAAATTTCAAATTCAAAACATCATTTTAGAACAGCTTAGTCTATTCTGATCTTTTTCTTCAGAATTGATTATTTTCACCTTATGAAATTATTAATATTAAACGGGCCTAATCTCAATCTGCTGGGAAGCAGGGAGCCCGATACTTACGGAAGCAAAAGTTTTGAAGATTACTTTTCAGAACTTCAGTTCAAATTTAGAAACATTGAGCTTTCTTACGATCAAACTAATATTGAAGGGGAGCTTATAGATATGATCCAGAAGGGACAGGAAGATTTTGATGGCATCATTCTCAATGCAGCTGCTTATACCCATACTTCAGTAGGAATTGGTGATGCAGTCGCAGCAATCAATATTCCGGTGGTGGAAGTCCATATTTCCAATACTTTTTCCCGTGAGGATTTCAGGCATAAATCGTATATATCACCGAACTCGAAAGGCATTATTGTTGGTTTTGGTCTGCAAAGTTATGACCTGGCCATTCAAAGTTTTTTAAAGGACAATGAATAAAGCTTATATCAACTGGAGCAGTGGAAAAGATGCTGCGATGGCATTGTACTACGCCCGGAAGAACAGGGAGCTGCGAGTTGGAAAGCTGGTAACGAGTCTGAGTGCAGATGTTGATAGAGTCACCATGCACGGCGTGCGCAGAGAATTGCTAATAGAACAGGCTCATTGCATGGGAATGGACTTACAAATTATAGAACTTCCTGCCAATGCGGGAATGGAAACCTATAATCAAATAATGTCTGAGGCTACAAAACAGTTAAAATCAGAAGATTATTCTCATGCGATTTTTGGCGATATATTCCTCGAGGATCTACGAACCTATCGTGAAGAGCAACTACAAAAAGCTAACATTCAGGCGGTATTTCCTTTATGGAAAATCAATACAAAAGAATTGCTTCAGCAGTTTATCGATCTCAATTTTAAAGCGATCGTGGTTTGTGTCAACTCCAAAGTGCTCGATGATTCTTTCTGCGGAAGGAATATTGATAAAGAGTTTGTAACTGATCTACCGGAAAATGTTGATCCCTGCGGAGAAAATGGAGAGTTTCACACCTTTGTTTACGACGGACCAATTTTTAAAAAACCTGTTGAATTTGAAATAGGAGAGAAGGTAAAGCGATCCTATTCTTCTGCGGAAGATGAAGATGATTGTCATAGCGATACTGAAAAACCCTGGGATACGGAATTCTGCTTTTGTGATCTTCTTCCGAAGTAACATTTCGAAATAGTAATCTATTTCGCTGAGCTGAAATAAAAGTAATAATTCATAGAAACGATGAAAATATCGATTCGCTGCATATT
Source organism: uncultured Christiangramia sp. (assembly GCF_913046405.1). Lineage (GTDB taxonomy): Bacteria > Bacteroidota > Bacteroidia > Flavobacteriales > Flavobacteriaceae > Christiangramia > Christiangramia marina. The sequence continues at coordinate 2,992 of NZ_CAJWRQ010000066.1, read as the reverse complement.
TACTTTATTGCCATAAAGCAAAAAACCCGCCTTCATTTGAAGGCGGGTTTTAATATATAATAAGTTTGCTTCTTACAAGTGGATGACTTCATCGTAAGCAGCAGCTACAGCTTCCATTACCGCTTCACTCATTGTTGGGTGTGGGTGAACTGCTTTTAATACTTCATGACCTGTAGTTTCAAGCTTTCTACCTAAAACAGCTTCCGCGATCATATCGGTTACTCCGGCACCAATCATATGGCAACCTAACCATTCACCATACTTAGCATCAAAGATCACCTTCACAAAACCATCTTTTTTACCAGACGCGCTCGCTTTTCCTGAAGCTGAAAAAGGAAATTTTCCAATTTTCAGTTCATAACCAGCTTCTTTTGCCTGCTTTTCAGTCATTCCAACTGAAGCAATTTCCGGAGTAGCATAAGTACATCCAGGAATATTTCCGTAGTCAAGTGGTTCTACATCCATTCCTTTGATCTTTTCAACACAAAGAATTCCTTCCGCAGAAGCAACATGCGCCAAAGCTGGTCCGGCTACAACATCTCCAATTGCGTAAATTCCTGAAACATTTGTTTGATAAAAATCATTCACGAGAATCTTATCCTTGTCTGTCTTGATCCCAAGATCTTCAAGGCCAATATTTTCAATATTAGTTTTAATCCCAACTGCAGAAAGTACTATGTCTGCTTCCAGAGTTTCTTCTCCTTTTTTGGTCTTTACTTTAGCTTTTACTTTATCGCCAGACTTCTCAACGCTTTCTACTGAAGAATTCGTCATTACTTTGATGCCGGCTTTCTTGATGCTTCTTTCAAATTGCTTAGAAACTTCTTCATCCTCTAAAGGCACAACGTTAGGAAGATATTCCACCACCGTTACTTCTGTTCCCATAGAGTTATAGAAGTGCGCGAATTCCACGCCAATCGCTCCAGAACCAACCACGATCATCTTCTTTGGCTGCTTTTTAAGAGTCATTGCTTCCCGGTAACCGATCACTGTTTTACCATCCTGTTTAAGATTTGGCAATTCTCTTGATCTAGCTCCAGTTGCAATGATGATATTATCTGCCTGGTATTCAGTTTTCTTGTCTTTACTGTCGGTAACCTCTACTTTTTTACCAGATTTAAGTTTACCAAAACCTTCAAGAACATCAATTTTGTTCTTCTTCATTAGGAACTGAACACCTTTGCTCATTCCATTGGCAACATCTCTGCTTCGTTTTACTACCGCATCAAAATCCTTATCTGGATTTTCAAGTTTTAAACCATAGTCTTCAGCATGTTTCAGGTATTCAAAAACTTCAGCACTTTTTAATAATGCTTTGGTTGGAATACATCCCCAGTTAAGACAAACTCCACCAAGACTTTCCTTCTCAACAATAGCGGTTTTGAAACCTAATTGAGAAGCACGAATGGCAGTTACATATCCACCTGGGCCACTACCTAGAACTATAATATCATATTTAGTCATATTCAGAATATTTTGATTCGGTTAACGAAGTTGCGAATTTAAGGAATTTCAGCTTAAACTAAAAGCTGAGAAGACCCATTATAAAATGAAAAAAGCCTGCTTTATTTAAGCAGGCTTTCGATATAAATTATTGAAGATTATTTTACTTCAAATCTCTTGATATTGGATTCATTAAGATCAAGCGAAGTTTTTACCGACTGGTAATCACTTACATCAAGATTATTATCCTGAGCATAATCTACCGGTAATACTACGATCTTAAAAATCTGATCCTGAGTGTATCGATCTCCTAAAGTTCCAAGGTCGATATTTCCCTGAAGGTAAATGTTTACGTCAAAATCTGTATGATTGTAGTTATACTGAAACTCTCCGTCTTCAAAATAGATAGTTTGTGGGATAAGGTTCCAGACATCGGTTCCATCATCTACCAACTCCAACCAGTAAACTAAGACAACATCAGATTCCAGTACTTCAATAGTAGATGGGAAATCAGCAAAAACTGAATAATCGGGATCATTAAAATCTGCTTCGACCTCAAATGCCTGTCCAACGATATTGACACCATCCTGTCCCGGAGGTCCTGGAGGTCCAACTTCACCGTCTGAAGAACATGCGACGATCGTACTTGCTATTAAAATAAGTGATAGTAATTTTTTCATGATAAATTGGATTTAGTTATTGATTAAAGTTGATGCTCGCCGAATTGATGCAAAAGCGCTGGCCGGTCTCTGTAGGACCATCATCAAAAACGTGGCCAAGATGGCTTCCGCAGTTAGAACAGAGGATTTCAGTACGTATCATTCCGAATGTTCTATCCTGAACATACTCTACTTTTCCATCAATCGCATTATCGAAACTTGGCCATCCACATCCACTTTCAAACTTTGCATCACTTTCAAATAACTGCTCTCCGCAGGCCGCACACTGGTACTCGCCATCTTCGAAATGAAGATTGTATTCACCTGTATGAGGCGCTTCAGTTCCTTTTCCTCTTAAAACTCTATACTGCTCTGGAGAAAGTTTTTCTTTCCACTCCTCTTCGGTCCTCTCAATATTATACTTTTTCATATGATTATTTTCTTGGTTCAAAGTCCATAGCGACTCCGTTGATACAATGTCTTTTTCCCGTAGTTTCCTTTGGACCGTCATTAAAAATATGACCTAGATGTCCACCACACTTAGCACAATGCACTTCATCACGCTGGTATCCTAATTTAGAATCACTTCCATAAGCCACACCACCATCGATCGCACGATCAAAACTTGGCCATCCGGTACCGCTTTCAAATTTATGCTCATTCTCGTATAACTCATTTCCACAAGCAGCGCACACAAAGATTCCAGGTTTCTTGATATCCAGCAGATCACTACTATAAGGTCTCTCTGTAGCGGCTTCTCTCAAAACTGCATATTCCTGTGAAGTTAATTCAGCTTTCCATTCTTCCTGGGACTTAGTTACCTCGTATGATTTGGAACTTTCCTTTGAAGAATTTTTTTGAGCGTTTCCATTGCAACTAAACAGAAACGT
>NZ_CAJWRQ010000065.1 GCF_913046405.1 uncultured Christiangramia sp. | reverse complement strand
TTTTAACCAATAATAGTGAAGGGAAATTCTTAAATTCAAATGCAGGTCAACAAAAAATGGCCGCTTCTATTATTGAAGGGATTTTAAATTATAAAAACAGTTTAAATTTACATTCTACAGAGGTAGAAACACCTGCTATTTCAACTATAGAAAATACTTCATCTGCTTCAGAAGTTTATGATAATATCACTTTTAAAGTCCAATTAGCTGCTGGTTCACAGCCTTTAGAAACCAAACCCTACAATTTTAAAGGATTGGAAGGGGTAAGTCGCCAAAAAGAAGGAAAACTTTACAAATATTATTTGGGAAGTACTTCAGATTATTTAGCCATTCAAGAAAAGCAACGCAAAGCAAAAGAGGTTGGTTATAAAAATTGTTATATTGTCGCTTTTAAGAATAATCAAAAGATTAGCGTTAATGAGGCGTTAAAAAGTAAAACAAAATAGACTTGTTTTCTATTTTTAATCTTTAAATTTGTTAATCACTAAATTCATATACTCTTGAAATTAACCAACGAAGTCAAAACTGCTCTTTTAGCTATAGTCGCCATCGTACTTTTGGTATTTGGGTACAGCTTCCTAAAAGGCAATAATTTATTAGATAGCAACAGAACTTTTTACGCAGTATATAACGAGGTAGAAGGATTATCTGTTTCTTCCCCTGTAACCATTAATGGACTACAGGTAGGAACAATTACCGAAATAGGCTTTTTAAATAAAAAAGGTAGAATATTGGTAAAGATGACCGTTCAAGACAATTTTGAATTTTCTAAAAAAAGTAAAGCTCAAATTTATGGAGGGGATTTAATTGGAGGAAAATCAATGGCTATTTTACCTGATTATACAGCAGAAATAGCAAAATCTGGAGACACTTTAATAGGGGAGATTGATGAAGGTTTATTAGAATTGGTAAACGATCGTTTAAAACCATTACAAGAAAAAATAGAAAACACAGTAGTAAGTGCAGATTCTTTATTAAATGGTATCAATGGAATTTTAAATGAAGAGACAAGGGATAATTTAAAAGGAACCATTGCTAAACTTAACGAAACCATGGGCTCATTTAAAAATGCAGCTAATAATTTAGATGGTTTATTAGATCGAAATTCCAGTAAATTAGACAACACTTTTACTAATTTAGATGAAATGTCTACTAATTTAAATAACTTCTCAGATACCCTTTCTAAAGTAGAAGTAAATAGATTGGTAACAGAATTTGAAGGAGTTATCAAAGATTTTAAAGGAATTGCAGATGGGTTGAATAATGGAGAAGGTACTGCTGGAAAATTATTGAAAGATGAAAAAGTCTATAATAATTTAGACCGGGCCACCAAACAATTAGAAGAACTTTTACAAGATATTAAACTTAATCCAAAACGATACGTACATTTCTCTGTATTTGGAAAAAATGCAGGAGAATATAAAGAACCAAAAGATTCTCTAAAATAACCACCTTCTATGCAAATAGTCTCTCAAATACTTTTTGTGGTCGCGTTAGTTTTTGGTATTGGCTTTTTTGCCCGAAATATCAAAAAACTAATCAGATACATTAAACTTGGTAAAGATATAGATAGAACCGACCAACCTAACGAACGCTTTGCTAATATGGCCAGGGTAGCTTTAGGGCAGTCAAAAATGGTAAAAAGACCCATCGCGGGGATGCTTCACATCTTTGTTTATGTAGGTTTTATAATTATTAATATTGAAGTTTTAGAAATTATCATAGACGGTATTTTTGGAACTCATCGTATTTTTTCATTCTTAGGAACTGCTTATGATATACTCATCGGTTCTTTTGAGGTATTGGCCTTATTGGTTTTAATAGGAGTAATCGTTTTTTGGATTCGAAGAAATATCATTAAGCTGAAAAGGTTTTGGTCTAACGAAATGAAAGGATGGCCAAAAGATGATGCCAATTATATCCTTTATTTTGAAATGGTGCTTATGAGCTTATTTCTTATCATGAATGGAGCCGATCATCAATTGCAAATCTTAGGAGCCCATCATTACGCCAACGAAGCCGGAATTATGGGATCTTTTCCTATAAGTCAGTTTTTACTACCACTATTTGACGGATTAAGTATTTCAACCTTAATTATTATAGAACGAGCCGCTTGGTGGTTACATATTCTAGGAATTTTATTCTTTTTGAATTACTTATACTATTCAAAACACCTTCATATTTTATTGGCTTTCCCAAATACCTATTATGCGAAACTAAAACCTAAAGGGGAATTAGATAACCTAGAAGCGGTTACCAATGAAGTAAAATTAATGATGGATCCGAATGCAGATCCATTCGCTGCACCAGAAGCAACTGAAGGCGAAGAAGAAGTACCTGAAAAATTTGGAGCTAGTGACGTACACGACCTCAATTGGGTACAACTTTTAAACGCCTATACCTGTACTGAATGTGGACGCTGTACTTCAGAATGTCCCGCCAATCAGACCGGCAAAAAACTTTCTCCGCGTAAAATTATGATGGATACCCGCGACCGTTTAGAGGAAGTAGGAAAAAATATAGAAAAAAATAAAGAATTTAAAGACGACGGAAAGCAGCTGTTAAACGATTATATTACTACTGAAGAACTTTGGGCATGTACTACTTGTAATGCGTGTGTAGAAGCTTGTCCGGTAGGTATAGATCCACTTTCTATTATTATCGACATGAGACGTTATTTAATGATGGAACAAAGTGCTGCTCCCAACGAACTGAATATATCTATGGGGAACATAGAAAATAATGGAGCTCCGTGGCCATATAACCAAATGGACCGATTAAATTGGGCTAACGAAAACTAAACAATTGTGAAAGAAAGAAAAGACGAAAAGGACGTAGAAGATTTACTAAAAGATAAATCTGAAAATGGAGAATTGGTAAGTCCTGTTCTTCCTCGAGAGGTAAAAAATTACCTTATCGATATAGACGGGACCATTACAGAAGACGTTCCCAATGAAGAGCCGGAACGTATGAAAACCTGTAAACCTTTTGAAGACGCTCTACATACTATTAATAAATGGTATGAAAAAGGACATCGCATCTGTTTTTTCACTTCAAGAACAGAAGATCACCGCGAAATTACGGAGACTTGGCTAGACGAAAACGGATTTAAATATCACAGTTTACTCATGGGAAAACCAAGAGGCGGAAATTATCACTGGATAGATAACCACTTGGTAAAAGCCACACGTTACAAAGGAAAGTTTACCGATTTAGTAGAAAAAAGTGTAAAAATTCAAGTGTTTAAAGATTAATTCTTTCACTTAAAAAATAAATTTTATGGCAGAAGCAATTAAAGTACCTACAATGGCAGAATATATGGCAGAAGGCAAAAAGCCTGAAGTTCTGTTCTGGGTTGGTTGTTCGGGAAGTTTCGATGATCGTGCTAAAAAAATCACTAAGGCATTCGTAAAACTTTTACATAAGGCTGGAGTGGACTTTGCTGTTTTAGGAACCGAGGAAAGCTGTACCGGGGATCCTGCAAAAAGAGCTGGAAACGAATTTCTTTTCCAAATGCAGGCTGCTACCAATATTGAAGTGTTGAATGGTTATGAGATCAAAAAGGTGGTTACTGCCTGTCCTCACTGTTTCAATACCATCAAAAATGAATATCCAGCTCTTGGTGGAAATTACGAGGTAATGCACCACACTCAGTTTTTAAAAGATCTTTTGAATGAAGGTCGTCTAAAGGTTGAAGGAGGAAAATTCAAAGGAAAAAGAATTACTTTCCATGATCCATGTTATTTAGGTCGCGCAAACAATGAATATGAAGCTCCTCGTGATCTTCTGCGGAAGCTTGAAGTTGAGCTTGTTGAAATGCGCAAGTGTAAGAAGAATGGCTTATGCTGTGGAGCCGGAGGAGGACAAATGTTCAAGGAACCTGAACCAGGAAACAAGGATGTGAACATCGAACGTACTGAGCAGGCTATGGAAGTGAAACCTGAAATTATTGCCGCTGGTTGTCCATTCTGCAATACCATGATGACAGATGGGGTTAAGAACAAGGAAAAGGAAGATAGCATCGAAGTTATGGATGTTGCTGAAATGATCGCCAGCGCAGACGAACTTTAAATTCTAAAAGTTAAAAGACCAGTCTCTATTTGACTCCAAGGCTAAATCAATTAGATTTGTGTGAATACAAATTTAGCCTATGTTAGTACCATTTGATAGCCTTTCAGAAGATTCAAGAGTTTGGATTTATCAGGCAAATAGATCTTTTACAGAAGATGAATTACAGGAGATCTCATCAAGATTAGACCAGTTCATTGAAAGATGGACGGCACACGGAGGAGATCTTAAGGCTTCCTACGATATCAAGTACAAAAGATTTATTACAATAGCCCTGGATCAGAAATTGAATGCTGCAACAGGTTGTTCTATCGATTCTTCCGTGCAATTTATTCAACAACTGGAGAAAGATTATGATGTGGATCTTCTCGATAAAATGAATGTATCCTATAAACAGGGAGAATTCGTTGCTTATAAAACACTTACCGATTTTAGAAAAATGGCTAAGGATAAAGCGGTGTCCATGAATACGATCGTATTCAATAATCTCGTTAATACCAAAGCCGAATATCTTACAGATTGGGAAGTACCTGCTTCTGAGAGCTGGCATAAACGCTTCATGAAATAATGATATTGAGAACCCTGTCCCTCAAATTACCACTTTTACTCTTTTTAGTTTTCAGTCTTGGTGCATTCTCCCAGGTAAAAAACCCATTGTTCACCAAAGATCATGCTGCTCAAAAGCATTGGGTGGATAGTACGTATGACTCCATGAATCTTAAGGAAAGAGTGGGGCAGCTATTCATGGCAAGTATCTGGTCTAAAAATGATAACGAAGCCGATACTATTCGTAAACTAATTGCTGAAAATCACATTGGCGGACTTATTTTTTCCAAAGGTGGTCCGGTGAAACAGGCTCAGTTGACGAATGAGTTTCAGAAGATGTCTAAAGTTCCATTGCTAATTGGAATGGATGCCGAATGGGGGCTTGCCATGCGACTTGACAGCACTTTTGCCTTGCCATGGAATATGACTCTTGGAGCCATACAGGATAATCAACTGGTCGAGGAAGCTGGCGCAGCTATTTCCAAGCAAACTAAGAGATTGGGGGTGCACTTTAACTTTGCCCCAGTAGTGGATATTAATACCAATCCAGACAATCCAATTATAGGAAACAGGTCATTTGGGGAAGATAAATTTAATGTCACTGAAAAATCTCTTGCGTTTATGCGAGGTATGCACCGCGAGGGAGCACTTAGCAGCGCAAAACATTTTCCAGGTCATGGCGATACAGATTCCGATTCGCATAAGACGTTACCAACGATCAATTTCTCTGCGGAAAGGATCGAACGTGTAGAACTTTATCCTTATAAAAAATTAATTCCTGAAGGGCTTAGTAGTATCATGGTAGCGCATCTCAACGTCCCAGATTTAGAGCCTACAGATGGCAAGCCTGCCTCATTATCAAAAGATATTATCACAGATATACTGAAGAAAGAGCTTGGCTTTAATGGTCTTATTTTTACTGATGCACTTGACATGAAAGGTGTTTCCAGAAATATGGAACCAGGAGAAGTGGATCTTGATGCCTTTCGTGCGGGGAACGATATCCTGTTAATGAGTGAAGACGTTAGCAGAGCTTCTCAAAGTATCATGGATGCAGTAAATGATGGTACTATTAGTGAAAACCGATTGGCACTTTCAGTAAAGAAAATATTATACGCTAAGTATAAAGCTGGTCTTGATAAATTTAAACCGGTTAGTACAAATTTCCTGATAGAAGAATTATATACTTCACGTGACGAAGCTTTACTGGAAGAGCTCTACGAAAACGCTGCAACGCTGATCAAAAATAATAAAGCTGTAGTTCCGGTTAAAGATCTTTCAGAAGAGAAGATTGCCTATGTGAATTTTGGGGATGACGATGGTAGTGCTTTTCTTCAGCAGCTAAAGAAATATGCGAAAGTAGATTGGGTTCAGGCAGATAAGTTGGCCTCGCTACTTGACAAACTGGAAGAATATGATCGTGTGATCATTGGTTTCCACAAATCGAATAGCAGTCCGTGGGCTTCCTATAAATTTTCAAATAACGAATTGGTATGGTTACATGAGATTGCCCGTAAAAATAAAACAATCCTGGCACTATTCGCAAGACCTTACGCACTACTTGATGTAAAAAGCTTTACGAATATTGAAGGGATCCTAATTGGTTACCAGAATCATCCATTGGCTCAGAAAAAAGTGGGTCAGATAATTTTTGGAGCAGCTCAGGCGAAAGGTCGTCTTCCGGTTAGCATCCAGAATGAATTTCCAGCAGGAAGCGGTTTTAATACTAAGGATGTTGATCGTTTAGCTTATGGAACTCCGGAAAGCGTTGGAATGAATTCCCATAAACTTCAGAAGATTGATAGTATTATTAATTATGCTATTTCAGAAAGAATGACCCCGGGAGCACAGATACTCGTTGCCCGGCAGGGAAAAGTGATATACCAGAAGAATTTTGGTTATCAAACTTATGAAGAAGAGTTGCCTGTGACCGATACTACGGTTTATGATCTGGCATCTCTTACCAAGATCCTGGCAACTTTACCGCTGGTCATGGAATTGGATGAGAAAGAAGTTCTTGATTTTGATACTACGCTTGGGGAATTACTTCCTTCTTTAAAAGGTTCGAATAAATCCAATATCAAATTGCAGGATATGTTGATGCATTATGCTCGATTGCAAGCCTGGATCCCTTTTTATATTTCTACCCTTGATTCTGAAACTAAGGGACTTTCTGCAAAATATTATAACACTTTACCTTCTGAAACGTACAATACTCAGGTTGCAGACAATATGTTTATAAGAAAAGATATTGGTGACACTATTATCAATACGATCAGACTTAGCGATCTTGAGAAAACGAGGTCTTATAAATATAGTGATCTACCGTACTATCTATTAAAATATTACCTGGAGAGCTATTACGACTCTTCGCTTCAAAACATTACACAGGAACATTTTTATAAATCCCTGGGTGCTAATTACACTGGGTATTTACCCAAAACTAGGTTTGATAGCCTGCAAATAGCGCCTACTGAGAATGATCAATTATGGCGAAGGCAGGTTGTTCGTGGATATGTTCATGACCAGGGTGCTGCGATGCAAGGTGGAATTGGAGGCCACGCAGGTTTGTTTAGTACTGCAAATGATGTCGCTAAATTAATGCAAACCTATTTAAATGGTGGTTCTTATGGCGGGAAGAAATATTTACGTGAAGAGACTATTGAGAAATATAATACCTGCTATTATTGTGAACAGAATGTAAGAAGAGGTGTAGGTTTCGACAAACCACAGCTTGGATCTTCAGGGCCAACCTGTAACTGCTTGTCTATGAAAAGCTTTGGACATAGCGGATTTACAGGAACATTCGCCTGGGCCGACCCTGAAGAAGAGATAGTTTATGTATTTTTATCAAACAGAACTTTTCCTGATTCAACGAACAGGAAACTCATCAGGGAAGATATCCGGTCTGAGATCCAGAAAGTGATTTACGAATCTATAGATTTCTAATTAATGAAAATTGCAATTGTTTGTTATCCTACTTTTGGTGGTAGCGGAGTAGTAGCCACCGAGTTAGGCTTAGCGCTATCCAGACGTGGTCATGAAGTTCATTTTGTTACCTATAAACAGCCGGTAAGGTTGGAAACAATTTCCAGTCATATCAGGTTTCATGAAGTGAACGTTCCGGAATATCCGTTATTTCATTACCAACCCTATGAGCTTGCTTTAAGTAGTAAACTGGTAAATGTTATAAAAAACTACGGCATAGAACTTCTGCATGTTCATTACGCGATTCCTCATGCTTATGCTGGTTATATGGCTAAAAAGATGCTGGTTGAAGAAGGAATCGAAATCCCAATGGTGACGACTTTGCATGGAACAGATATCACCCTGGTTGGAAATCACCCATTTTATAAGCCTGCAGTAACCTTTAGTATCAATAAAAGTGATTATGTTACTTCTGTTTCAGAAAGCTTAAAAGAGGACACCCTAAGGCACTTTGACGTCAAGACAGATATTGAAGTTATTCCTAACTTTATTGATGTATCTAAATTTCAGAAGAAAACATTTACAGACTGCCAGAGAGAACTGATGGCGCAATCTGATGAAAAAATTATTACACATGTAAGTAACTTTCGGAAAGTAAAGAGGGTTGATGATGTCGTAAAGATTTTCTTTGAAATTCAGAAATCTGTAAGTGCCCGTTTAATGATGGTAGGTGAAGGTCCGGAAAGAGAAACAGCGGAAAAACTGGTTCGCGATCTGGGTATGAGAGACAAAGTATTATTCCTGGGGCAAAGTAATGAAATTGATAAGATCCTGTGCTTTTCAGATCTGTTCCTTCTACCTTCTGAAACTGAGAGTTTTGGATTGGCTGCACTTGAAGCAATGGTTCACTCTGTCCCTGTAATATCCACTAATACTGGAGGTTTGCCAGAAGTGAATAAAGATGATTTCTCAGGTTATCTTCATGAAGTAGGTGATGTATCGGCCATGGCTAACAGTGCTATATCAATTTTAGAAACAGAAGAAGTTCTACGGAAATTTAAAAGGCAGGCTGGAGAAACAGCAAGGGATTTTGATATCAATATGATCGTTCCAAGGTATGAGGAACTATACAATAAGGCTTTGAGTAAAGCATAAAAAAAGGAGCCAATTGGCTCCTTTTTTCTTTTTATCTTCTCATCAATTAGAATTGGTATCTAATACCTAAAGCAACATCTGGAGTAAATTCATTGTGATCATCATAATCTGAAAATCCAATTTCAGGTCTGAAATCTAATGATAACAATAGTGGGAAATCAAAATTATATTCGATCCCTACGTTACCAGCCAGTAATGCAAAAACACCATCATTACGATCTATATCACCACCTCGGTTGTCATCGTAATTACCAAGTCCCGCACCAGCACCTGCGTACCAGTTAAAACCTCCTTCAATGTTCCATACCCATTGGTACAATCCAACAAGCTTGATAGCATCGTAATTGCTATCATTTCTCCATCCAAGATCGAATTCTAACCTGTTGTTCTCACTTGTTGCTCTCTGATATGAAACTTCGGCGCCAAATCCTCCACCATCACCTACTCTTAAACCAAGTGCATTTTGAGATATCTGCTGTGCATTGGCCTCATTCAGAAATACAGCTCCAAAAATAAAAGCTGCAAATAGAACTACTTTTTTCATGTTTGATTGTTTTAAATTCATCCTGGCAAATTTATGCCGTTTACCAATATGAGAACGTCCAGGCTAGTAAATGTATTGTTAATATTAATTAAGATTCTGTTAAGTAGGTAAACTGAAACTTCCTAAATTTGAGTATGAAAATGAAGAATTCCCTGCTGCAGCTTGCTAAAGATTTAGAAGGAGAGCTATGCCATGATGAGCTCTGGAAAACTATTTACGCGACCGATGCTTCTGTCTATCGAGAAATTCCACTAGCTGTAAGCATACCAAAGTCGAAGCAAGATCTTATTAGACTTATAAGATTCGCCAGGGAAAATAAAATTACCTTGATCCCGAGGACTGCTGGAACTTCATTGGCTGGGCAATGCACTGGTAATGGGATAGTAGTAGATGTGTCGCGTCATTTTACCGATATTATCAATATCGACCCCGAAAGCAAGACAGTAACTCTTCAGCCTGGAGTGATTCGGGATGATCTCAACCGAAAACTTTATAAGCATGGTCTTTTTTTCGGGCCTAATACTTCGACCTCTAACCGCTGTATGATAGGAGGGATGGTAGGGAACAATTCCAGTGGAACAACTTCGATCAGGTATGGTACAACCCGGGATAGGATCAAATCTATCAAAGCACTGTTAAGTGATGGAAGTGAAGTTGAGTTTAGAGATCTTACAAAAATTGAATTTCAGAAAAAATTAAAGATCAAGGGACTGGAGGGTGATATTTATCGTAAGATCCAGGATATACTTAATTCAGAAGAAAACAAAGAATCGATCATTAGCAATTTTCCTCCTATGGAACTACATAGGCGAAATACAGGCTACGCTCTGGATGAGTTGTTGTATACTGAACTATTCTCGGATTCTGAAAGAAAACTGAATATCTGCGATCTCATTGCAGGTAGTGAAGGAACCCTGGCTTTTATTATTGAAATAACGCTAAAGCTGGATATTCTACCTCCTTCAGAAAAGGCGATGATCGCAGTGCATTTTCGTTCTATTGATGCCTGTATGCAAGCGGTAGTTCCAGCTATGGAGCATTCGCTATTTACCTGTGAGATGATGGATAAGATCATTCTCGACTGCACCAGTGATAATTTGAAATATCGTGAGAATAGATTCTTTATAGAAGATGATCCTGAGGCTATCCTGATGCTTGAGTTACGCGCAGAAACACAGGAAGTACTTGAGGAGAAATTGGAAGCTTTGATGAGTACACTTAAAAGTTCCAATCTTGGTTATGCCTTTCCCGTTCTTTATGGTGATCAAATTGATCTCGCTCTGGATCTTCGGAAAGCCGGATTGGGATTACTGGGTAACATGAAGGGAGACCGTAAAGCTGTTGCGTGTATTGAAGATACAGCTGTAGCCATTCCGGTATTGGCAGATTATATTGCGGAGTTTACACAGATCATGAAAAATTATGATCAGCAAGCCGTTTATTATGCACATGCTGGTGCCGGAGAGATTCACTTACGTCCTATTTTGAATCTGAAAAAATCTGAAGACGTTGGTTTATTCCGAAGTATTACGCTGGATGTAGCGAAACTGGTTAAAAAATATAATGGTTCTCTTAGTGGAGAACATGGCGATGGAAGGTTAAGAGCAGAATTTATTGAACTTATGTATGGTGAAAAAGTGTATTCTCTGCTGAAAGATATAAAGTTTGCTTTCGATCCAGATAATATTTTTAATAAGGGTAAGATCGTGGATGCACCTGCTATGGATACTTCTCTTAGATATGTTCCAGATCGTAAAGAACCCGAGATCGAAACCATCATGGATTTTTCTGATGCTGAAGGAGTTCTTAAGCTGGCCGAAAAATGTAATGGGAGTGGTGATTGCCGAAAGTCGGTAGAAGCGGGAGGAACCATGTGTCCAAGTTACAGGGCGACCAGAGATGAAAAAGATACCACCAGGGCTCGTGCAAATGCTTTGAGGGAATTTCTTACAAATTCAGATAGGGAGAACAGGTTTGATCATCCAGAATTAAAGGAAGTGCTGGATCTATGTATTAGCTGTAAAGGATGTAAAAGTGAATGTCCATCCAATGTGGATATGGCAGCTCTTAAAGTTGAATTTCAATTTCAATATTACAAATCGAACAAACCTAGTTTAAGGGATCGAACTTTTGCGGGTATCACCAAGCAAAACGCTATGGCATCTAAAGTTCCTGGTCTATCACGATTTGTAATGCAGAACAAATTTACTTCCAGAATAGCAAAAGAATTACTTGGGGTAGCGGTAGAAAGAGAACTTCCAGCAATTGGAAAGACTACGCTCAAAAAGTATTATCTGACCAATAAAGAGAAGCTCAAAGTTCAGGATCCTGTTAGAACTGTTTATCTATTTAATGATGAATTTACAAATTATCTCGATGTAGAAGTTGGTATTGATGCGCTCAAATTATTAAGTCGGTTAGGCTACCAGGTGATAATGATTGACCATCCTGAAAGCGGAAGGAGTTACCTTTCCAAAGGTTTTCTGGCTGACGCAAAGAATTTGGCTAATGAGAATATAAGAATATTTAATCCCTTAATAAATAAGGAAACTCCATTGCTTGGAGTGGAACCTTCTGCGATCTTAAGCTTTAGAGATGAGTACCTACGACTGGCAGATGATAAGGAATCTGCTAATGAGCTTTCTGAGAATTGCTTTATTATTGAAGAATTTCTGAAACAGGAGCTTGCAGTAGGTAATATTAGAAAGGAACATTTCACAAATCAGGCAGCAGTTATTAAAATTCATGGACACTGTCACCAAAAAGCCTTATCCAATACCTCCCGAACTTTTGATATTCTTAATATTCCTGAAAACTATAAAGTAACTATCATTCCTTCAGGATGTTGTGGTATGGCTGGATCTTTCGGTTATGAAAAAGAACATTACGAGATCAGTATGCGAATAGGGGAGAATTCACTATTTCCGGCTATTCGAAAGAGTAATGAAAGCACGATCATATCTGCCAACGGAACCAGCTGTAGACACCAAATTAAGGATGGCACTGGAAGAATAGCACAACACCCGGTAAGTATTTTATACAAGGCGCTTGCCTAAAGACGCAAAGTTTTGTTAATGCTTTATTAATTGTAATTCTAGGACTTTCAAAACATTAAATTTAGCCCTCTAAATTAAAACTAATAAGAGCTTCGAATACGGTATGTCAATGGATAAAGAAATGCGAATTAAGCAACTCGAAGAAGACTTACAACGGGCCAGGGAGAAAATTGATGAATTAGAAACTGCAAATATTAAGTTTGAAGCAAAAACTAATAGATCTCTATCTAATAATATTTTTGATTTAAAGGAATCGGTTATAGATAACATTCATCATCCTCTGGTAATCCTTGATGATAAACTTAAAGTTGTATTTGCAAATAAATACTTTCTTAAGACATTTAAAATATCTTCTGAAGAAGTTCAGGATACATTAATTTATGAAGTAAAGGCTGCTCAGTGGGATATTCCGCAGCTCAAAACTGTACTGGAAACAATTTTACCTTCAAATAGCAGAATGACAAATTTCGAAATGCAGGTAGAAGGCAATGGTGGTACAGAAAAGCACTTGCTTCTAAATGCTAGTGAAATACAGTTATCCGGGACTGATAGTAATTTTATCTTACTTAGTATTGAAAATATTACTAAAAGAAAAATAGCTCAAAATAATTTAAAGAAGAGCCAGCAGCAATTCCGTGATCTATTTTATTCTACAACAAGTTTGATAGCGATATTTCATGGACCAGATCATGTGGTAGATATGGCCAACGATGCTATTGTTAAAGTATGGGGGAAGGGAAAAACAGTAATTGGGAAACCTATTGTGGAGATCTTACCAGAGATTGAAGACCAAGGTTTGGTGGATTTATTAAACCGGGTTTATTCTACCGGTGAACCTTTTCATGCCGTTGAAAAACCAATTGCCTTTAATATTGACGGGGTTATAGAAGAAAGATATTTTGATATCCTATATCAACCACAAAGAGATAGTAATGGTAATATTATTGGAGTGGCAAATATCTCGAGTGATGTAACTAAACAGGCATTACTGAATAAACAAATCAGAAAAAGTGAGACTGATTTTAGACAGCTCGTTAATTTTATGCCTCATAAAATTAGTATAGCTGGACTGGATTCTAAGGTCAAATTTTACAATCAGAGTTGGTTGGATTATGTTGGACTAAACTTGAAGGAATTTTTGGAAAGACCGTGGTTGGATATTATTCATCCCGAAGATAAAGAAAGAGTTTCCAATGAAGTAGCGCTACATTTGAGTAATGGTGAGTCTTTAGAGACTGAAATTAGGCTTCTGAATAAAAAAGGCGATTACTTGTGGCATCTCTGTCGCAGCAATCCTTTAAAGGATGTAGACGGTAAAATTTACTCATGGCTAACCTCCAGTACTGAAATTCATAAATTAAAAGATGATGAGAAGCGAAAGGAAAGTTTTTTAAGGCTGGTAAGCCATGAACTCAAGACTCCAGTTACTTCCATTAAAGGCTACATACAATTGCTACAATCTATATTGCCTGAGAATGTAGAGACAGATTCTAAGAATATTCCTGTGAAACCATATTTACATAGAATAGAAAGCCAGATCGAAAGACTTATCCGGTTAATATCTGAAATGCTCGATTTAAGTCGAATTGAACAAAATGAACTAATTCTGGAGCTCAGCGATTTTCAATTGAATGAACAGATCGAAACGGTAGTTGAAGATCTTTCTTTTTCATATCGCGAAATGCAAATTGATATTAATCACATGGACCAAATATCTGTAAATGCTGATCGAGAGAGAATTGGGCAGGTTATAACTAATCTTATTACGAATGCTGTAAAATATTCTCCAGACGCTAAGAAAGTATCCATAAGGATTTTTAAGACTGATGAAAATCAAGCAGCGGTAAGTGTTAAAGATTATGGAATTGGTATTGCTTTGCAGGAACAACAACAAATTTTTAAACGTTTCTACAGAGTCTCTGGAAATAAAGATGAAACTTATGAAGGCTTCGGAATAGGACTGTATCTGTCAAATGAAATTATAGAAAAACATCAAGGAAAGATTGTTGTGAAAAGTGAACCTGGTAAAGGTTCAGAATTTACTTTTATATTACCCCTAAAATAAATGAAGAATGGCTAGAATCTTAATCGTAGATGACGATCAAACTATAGGATTAATGCTTAAAGATATACTTGAATTCTCAGATCATAAAGTTACTGTATCTCAGCAACCTAAGCTCACTAAAGAGAATATCTTGCAGCATGATATAGAACTGATACTTCTGGATAAACTTATATCTGGTGTAGATGGTACAGATGTGTGTGCAGAACTAAAATCAGACGAGGAAGTCGCTCATGTACCAATCATTATGATGTCTGCATTGCACAATGTAGGTGACCTTTGTAAATCTGTAGGTGCCGTTGAATTTATCCCAAAGCCATTCGATATGGAGACTCTTTTAAACAGAGTGTCTGAAGTTCTTGCGAAGGACAAAAGTGGAGAGTCCACAAGATCCTAGAAATTCATGGATTAAATAATATAATTCTAAATTAAGCATTAGCCTTTTCCTGCATTGGGAATATATAGGATTCCACTTTCAAATATGTTCTTAAAAAATTACATTTGTTCAAAATCGAATAAATGGCAGGAAATTCTATAGGCACACTCTTCAGATTAACTACGTTTGGTGAATCTCATGGTGTCGCTATTGGTGGTGTGATTGATGGATGTCCTGCAGGAGTTAAGCTAGATATAGAGAAGATACAGCAAGACCTGGATAGAAGACGTCCCGGGCAATCTGCAATCGTGACTCAGCGTAAGGAGCCTGACACTGTAGAATTTCTGTCAGGAATTTTCGAAGGTCAGTCAACCGGAACACCCATTGGATTCGTAATTAAAAATGCGAATCAAAAATCTAAGGATTATTCTCATATAAAAGATACTTACAGGCCTTCCCATGCCGACTATACCTACGACGAAAAGTATGGTGTTCGCGATTACCGTGGCGGTGGAAGATCATCGGCCAGAGAGACGGCATGTAGGGTTGTTGCTGGCAGTATTGCCAAACAGCTATTAAATTCTCTTCAATTTAATGCCTATGTTTCTACTGTAGGTCATATTGAACTAAATAAAAAATACCAGGAACTGGACTTTTCAGAAGTTGAAAAAAATCCGGTGCGTTGTCCAGATCCTGCCAAGGCTAAAGAAATGGAGACTTATATCAAGGAAATTCGATCGAGCGGTGATACCGTTGGCGGAATCGTTGATTGTGTTATCCAGAATGTCCCTAAAGGTCTGGGTGAACCTGTTTTTGATAAATTACATGCTGAACTTGGTAAAGCGATGCTTTCCATCAACGCTGTAAAGGGTTTTGAATACGGCAGCGGATTTGCCGGAACTACCATGAAAGGTAGCGAACACAACGACCAGTTCAACCAGGATGGTTCTACGAAGACTAATTTAAGTGGCGGTATCCAGGGAGGAATTAGTAATGGGATGGATATTTACTTCAGAGTAGCTTTCAAACCAGTTGCAACATTAATGCAAAAGCAACAAACGATCAATTCCAAAGGACAGAAGGTGGATATGCAAGGGAAAGGAAGGCATGATCCATGTGTTGTGCCTAGAGCAGTGCCCATCGTAGAAGCCATGGCCGCAATTGTTATGGCCGACTATTTTCTTCATAATAAATCATCAAAAATTTAATAGTAGAATATTAGGTATATGAAAAAACTCGCGTTGCACTGGCAGATACTTTTAGGAATGGCCGCTGGTGTCATTTTTGGACTTATCATGACTAATTTTAGTTGGGGACCAGAATTTACAGGGGATTGGATCAAACCTTTCGGGAACATATTTATCAATGCACTTAAGTTAATTGCAGTGCCATTGATTCTTGCCTCACTTATCAAGGGGATCTCCGATCTTAAAGATATTTCAAAGTTGTCCAAGATGGGAACCAGAACCATTGCGACCTATGTAATTACAACCGTGATCGCAGTTTCCATAGGATTGCTCATGGTAAACCTTATTGCGCCTGGGAAAGCGATTTCTGAAGAAACGCGTAGTGATCTAATTGCCAGTTATGAAGGGGATGCTTCGGTTAGAATCACAGATGCCCAGAAGCAGAAGGATGCGGGACCTTTACAGGCTCTGGAAGAATTAGTGCCGAGTAATATTTTTGGTGCGGCCAGCGATAACGGGAACATGCTTCAGGTGATATTTTTCGCCATATTCTTTGGACTCGGACTCATCCTTATTCCTGAAAAAACAGCGAAACCAGTTAAGGATTTCTTTGATGGTTTTAATGAAGTCATTTTAAAAATGATCGACCTTATCATGCTAACTGCACCATACGGTGTATTTGCTTTACTGGCAGCACTTGTTGTAGAATCACCAAGTGCAGATCTCTTTGCGGCTCTGGCTATGTATGCACTCACTGTACTGCTAGGTTTAGCTCTTATGATAGGAGTATATATTTTGCTGGTATGGATCTTTACAAAGAATACACCATCATTTTTCCTTAATGGAATCGGGCCTGCTCAATTACTTGCTTTCTCTACAAGTTCCAGTGCTGCCACGCTTCCTGTTACGATGGAAAGGGTAGAAGAACACATGGGTGTAAATAAGGAGGTTACTAGTTTCGTGCTTCCAATTGGCGCCACGATCAATATGGATGGTACGAGTCTTTACCAGGCGGTCGCCGCCGTATTTATCGCACAGGCATTCGGGATGGACCTATCACTAGGTGCCCAATTGGGAATCATCGCAACAGCTACATTGGCTTCTATAGGCTCAGCGGCAGTGCCGGGAGCCGGAATGGTAATGCTGGTAATTGTACTTGCACAAGCTGGAATTCCTGAAGCAGGATTGGCTTTAATATTTGCAGTGGATAGACCATTGGATATGTGTAGAACCACGGTTAATGTAACCGGAGATGCTGCCGTATCGTTAATGGTAGCGAAATCTGTAGATATGATGGGGCCACCAAATGTTAAAGACTGGGATGATGATTATCATCCTGAAAATGAGGAGACCGTTTAATCCAGAAATTTAGATTTTAGTTCGGGAGTAGGGATCATACAGTTATCCTTCTTCCCGAACCACTTATATCGATTGCTGGCCACAAAATCATAGATGCTATCTCTCAAACCCTCAGGTAAAAACAAGAAGTTTTTCAATAAAGAATATCCTCCATCAAGGTCTCTTGAGATTTCCAGGGCTGCAGTAGATTTTCTATAATAAGCCACACCTGGTTCAATCAGCATAATTGAATCCAGGTCTTCAGGATCAAAGCCTCTTTCTTCAATGAGCCTTTTCCCGGTTTCACTTTGAAGGGATGCGAACCTAAACCTATCCTTGCGGTCATGTTTAATTATGAACTGTACCGCGTTATTGCAAAGGTTACAAACGCCATCAAACAGAATGATCTTATGTTTGGAAGTATTTTCCATTACTATTTCTTTTTAGCAGATTGTACGAGTTCCAATTGAGCCATTCCTACAGAAGTGGTGAAAATACCATAATTGACAAGAGCTTTGTCTTTTTCTATATTATCGATAGTTCCAACCGCTTTT
>NZ_CAJWRQ010000064.1 GCF_913046405.1 uncultured Christiangramia sp. | reverse complement strand
ATCATCCATATCGGACGTCCGTGGTTCTTCTACTGGCTCATCCCGTATCCCAACGAGCGACAGCTCTGGGTCAACTTCCGGTCTCCACTCGTCTGGGACCTGTTTGCGATCTCGACCTACCTGACGCTGAGCGCGATGTTCCTGTATCTGGGCCTGATGCCGGATATCGCCGCCGCGCGGGACCGAGTGAAAGACTGGCGCCAACCCATCTACAAAGTGCTCGCGCTCGGGTGGCGCGGCACCAGCCGACAATGGCAGCACCATACGGCGCTCTACGGGTTCTTCGCCGCCCTGGCGACGCCGCTGGTTCTCTCCGTGCACTCTGTCGTGTCCTTTGACTTTGCTGTCTCGCAGTTGCCTGGATGGCATACCACGATTTTCCCTCCTTACTTCGTTGCGGGTGCGATCTTCTCTGGATTTGCGATGGTTAACACCTTGCTTATCATCATGAGAAAGGTTTCTAATCTTGAAGACTATATCACCATTCAGCATATCGAATTAATGAACATCGTGATCATGATCACAGGTTCTATCGTAGGTACTGCATATATTACCGAGTTAGTGATCGCATGGTACTCTGGTGTTGAGTACGAGCAGTATGCATTCCTTAACAGGGCTACCGGACCTTACTGGTGGGCGTACTGGAGTATGATGACCTGTAACGTATTCTCTCCGCAGTTCATGTGGTTTAAGAAATTACGTACCAGCATCATGTTCTCTTTCTTTATTTCGATTGTAGTAAACATCGGGATGTGGTTCGAACGTTTTGTAATTATTGTGACTTCACTTCACCGTGATTACCTTCCATCTTCATGGACGATGTTCTCACCTACCTTTGTAGATATTGGGATCTTTATTGGAACTATTGGATTCTTCTTTGTATTATTCCTTCTATATGCTCGTTCGTTCCCAGTGATCGCTCAGGCAGAGGTGAAAACAATTCTGAAGGCTTCTGGAGAAAAGTATAAAAAACTAAGAGCTCAGCATGGTGATGATGTATTGCATTACGATCCTCAGGCCGTAGGAAGAAATCCTATGCAAAATGAGGAAGATGGAATACATCATAAGATCGAAGATACAGAACATCAGAAAACAGTAGAAGCAGATCATCCTCATGAGGATACTGTGAATGCTGATGGTATGGTAATTTCAGAAGTGATGAAAGACCGTATTGATGAGATGTTAGGAAGAATTGGTACTTATGATCCTGCAACACAGTCTGCAGATGATCTAACCAGACTTAAAAATGTTGGACCATTATTACAACAACATTTCCACCAGGTTGGTATTTACCTTTTCGACCAGGTTAGTAAATTGACAGAACAGGATTTTGTCTTGCTAGATGAAGTAATCGAAAACTTCCCTATCCAGGTTAATAGAGCTGGATGGACAGAGCAGGCAAACAAACTAAAAAATAAATAATCAGGATGGCATCTAAAGTTTTACACGCTATTTACCAAGATGACGACCTGCTTTTACAGGCTGTAAAGCAGATTCGTGAAGCACGCTATCATATTGGAGAGATCTATTGTCCATTTCCGGTTCACGGACTTGATAAAGCAATGGGACTTGCTCCAACAAGACTTGCCATCACCGCATTCCTTTATGGATTGGTTGGTTTGTCAGTAGCTGTTGCTATGATGAATTTTATCATGATAGAGGACTGGCCACAGGATATTGGAGGAAAACCAAGTTTTAGCTTTCTTCAGAATATGCCGGCTTTTGTACCTATCATGTTCGAACTTACAGTGTTTTTTGCAGCTCACCTTATGGTAATCACATTCTACATGAGAAGTAGATTATGGCCATTCAAAAAAGCTGAAAACCCTGATGTAAGAACTACAGATGACCTGTTTCTTATGGAAGTGGATGCTGCGAACCATAACATAGATGATCTTACGAAGTTTCTTTACGATACTGGAGCATCTGAAATTAGATTAATAGATAATAAATAGTGATAATGAGAAGTTTGTTCCATAAAACTATAGGATTTTGCCTGCTTGGTGTTGCAGTTGTTTCCTGCAATGACAAGGAGGATCCAAACTATCAGTACATGCCAGATATGTATGAGTCTGTAGGTTACGAAACTTACGGTGAGTACAAGGTATTTGAGAATGCTCAGGAGGCAAAGTTACCGGTAGAAGGATCTATTCCAAGAGGATGGATGCCGTACGATTACGAAAATTCTGCAGCAGGACTTGCAAATGCTAAGGCAAATCTTAACAATCCAATTCCATATACTCAGGATAACCTTGCGGAAGGTAAAGGTTTGTACACTATTTATTGCGCAGTTTGCCACGGTGATAAAGGAGATGGGAAAGGAATTCTTGTAGAAAGAGAGAAGATCCTTGGTGTACCATCCTACGATGATGCAGGTAGAGCAATTACTGAAGGTAGTGTTTATCACGTAATGTACTACGGAATTAATAACATGGGATCTTATGCTTCGCAGACTTCTATCGAAGAGCGCTGGCAGATTGATCACTATGTGATGAGCTTAAAAGATAAGTTGGAAGGTAAACCTGAAAGAGAATTTGAAGAAGAGCAAACAAGCCTTCTTCCTTCCAGAGCCGATGCTAATATCTATGAGGATGCTGGCGACACGGCTGCTGAAGGTACTACCGAAAACAACCAAACCGAAACTCAAGAATAAAGATTTAGATCTATCAATATGTATACGCTATCCAGTAAAATAAAATTAGCAGCAATCATTTGTATGGTTGTGGGAGCAATAGGTCTCGTTTACGGGTTTATCGCGGCTCCAGAAACTATCGAGGATGTGGAGGCAATGATGGCTTCTGAACATCACGGGGAAGAGCATGCGACAGATGAAACTCACGAAGTTAATGTAGAGCAGATTCCTGGTGGAAACACTGAAGTTGAAAATATAGAACACACTGAAGATAATACAGATCATGCCGCTGAAGCAGATCACGCTGAAGCCGGTCACGGTGAAGAAGCATCTCATGAGGCTGAGCATATGGAGCATATTCTGCACCAGTTACAGAACAAGCCATGGGCTGCACTTTATGTAGCTGCATTCTTTTTCTTTATGATCTCTCTTGGGGTACTCGCATTTTATGCGATCCAATATGCCGCTCAGGCAGGTTGGTCACCGGTACTATTTAGAGTGATGGAAGCTATCACGGCTTACTTACTACCTGGTGGACTTATCGTTTTTGTAATACTTGTTCTTTCAGGTTTACACTTAAACCATCTGTTCGTATGGATGGATCCTGAAGTAGTAGCACATGATGAAATCATTCAGAATAAAACCGCATACTTAAACGTACCGTTTTTCTTAATCAGAGCTGCTATCTATCTTGGTGGATGGGCAATCTTCAGACATTTACTTGTAAAGAACTCTAGAAAGATGGACCATGCAACAGATCTATCAATCTTTAAAAAGACTTTTAAACTATCTGCGGGATTCCTTGTATTCTTTATTGTGACCGAATCTATGATGTCATGGGACTGGATCATGAGTTTGGATCCGCACTGGTTTAGTACATTATTCGGATGGTTCGTATTCGCAAGCATGTTCGTTTCTGGGATCACTACGATCGCTATCATATCTATATATCTTAAATCGAGAGGATACCTTGAATTTGTAAATAACAGTCATATACATGACCTGGCTAAGTTCATGTTCGGGATCAGTATTTTCTGGACTTACCTATGGTTCTCTCAGTTTATGTTGATATGGTATTCAAATATTCCTGAGGAGGTGGTTTACTTTATCCAGAGGATGAACGATTATCCTATACTTTTCTGGGGTATGATCGTAACCAATTTCCTTTTCCCGGTATTATTGTTGATGAACAGCGACTACAAACGAGTGAACTGGTTTGTCGTAATGACCGGTATCATTATTCTTTGTGGTCACTACATTAACGTTTATGTAATGGTTATGCCTGCGACTGTTGGAGAATCCTGGTTTATTGGTATTCCTGAAATTAGTGCAATGCTATTGTTTGGAGGTTTATTCTCTTTCATAGTATTCAATGCGCTTACAAAGGCACCACTACTGGTAAAAGGTAATCCATACTTGAAGGAAAGTAAACATTACCACTATTAATAAAGATTGATTGTTTAAAGAAGAACTTATAAAATGACCGTATTTTTAGTAATCATAGTACTCGCACTTCTGGCCGTAACAGGTTGGCAGATCTCTAAGATCTTTCAGTTATCTAAGGGATCAGATGAGGATACTTCACAGGTTGCAAACGATAAGGATAACCGTACTCACGGGATCCTGATGCTAGCATTTGTAATTTTCCTTTATGTTATTACCATATTCTGTTTCTGGGAATACAGTAAATTCTACCTTCCGGAAGCAGCTTCTGAACATGGTTCAGAATATGACACGCTAATGTTCGTTTCTATCGGACTTATCATGTTCGTACAGATCATTACTCAGGGACTATTGCACTACTTCGCTTTCAAATACAAAGGGAAAAAGACTCAAAAAGCATTGTTCTATGCAGATAATGATAAACTGGAATTTATCTGGACGATCATTCCTGTAATTACTCTTGCCGGTCTTATCATCTACGGATTATTTACCTGGAGTGATATCATGAATATCAATGAGGACGAAGATCCTTTAGTGATCGAAGTTTACGCTTATCAGTTTGACTGGAGAGCGAGATATTCCGGTGAGGACAATACTTTAGGAAAAGCCAATGTTCGTTTTATAGAAGGTGTGAACCAGTTAGGGGTGGATGAATCTGATTCTTATGGAAAAGATGATGTTATCACTACTGAATTACATTTACCGGTAGACAGACCAGTCCTTTTCAAATTCAGGTCTCAGGATGTATTGCATTCAGCATATTTCCCATTCTTCCGTGCACAAATGAACGTTGTGCCTGGTATGATCACACAGTTTGGCTTTACTCCAACGATCACTTCCGAAGAAATGAGAGAAAGCGAATATATGCGTGATAAGGTGAAGAGCGTAAATGAGGTAAGAAATGAGCGTAACGAAGTACTAAGAGCACAGGGTGAAGCTACGCTTGATGAGTATGAGTTTGAGTATTTCTTATTATGTAACAAGATTTGTGGGCAAGCTCACTACAACATGCAAATGAAGATCGTAGTGGAATCTGAAGAAGATTTTAATGCATGGATGGCAGAGCAGCCTACTTTTGGAAGTACTATGGAAGAAAGCAGTCAGAATGTAGATAGACCAGAGGATACTGCTGGAAACGGCACGCCAGAGGCAATGCAAGAAGATTCTGAAGGGCAGATGGAGACTGAAAATGCACCGGAAGGTGAGAATGCAGTAGCTTCAGTAGAATAGATAACGAACGTACAATTTTAAGATAAAGAAATTAGAGATATGTCAGCACTTGCAACAGCACCGGCACACGATCACCACGATGATCACGGACATCATCATAAGGAAACTTTTATAACAAAGTATATTTTCAGTACCGATCATAAGATGATTGCGAAGCAATATCTTATTACAGGTCTTCTAATGGGAATCGTAGGGATCGGGATGTCCATACTTTTCCGTATTCAGCTTGCATGGCCAGAGGAGTCTTTCTGGGTATTTGAAGCACTGTTAGGAGAACGTTGGGCACCGGAAGGAGTAATGTCACCAAGTATTTACCTGGCACTTGTTACTATTCACGGTACCATCATGGTATTCTTTGTATTAACTGCCGGACTTTCTGGTACGTTCTCGAACTTATTAATTCCGTTGCAAATTGGTGCGCGGGATATGGCCTCTGGATTCCTGAATATGGTTTCTTACTGGTTATTCTTCCTTTCTTCAGTGATCATGCTTTGTTCATTGTTCGTGGAGTCAGGACCAGCGATGGCGGGATGGACTATTTATCCTCCACTATCTGCATTGCCACAGGCAATTAGCGGTTCTGGAACAGGGATGACATTATGGTTGGTTTCTATGGCGATCTTCATTGCATCTTCCTTACTAGGATCTTTGAACTATATTGTTACGGTATTGAACCTTAGAACTGCAGGAATGTCTATGACCAGGCTTCCTCTTACTATCTGGGCGTTCTTTGTAACAGCTATTATTGGAGTTGTATCGTTCCCGGTATTACTTTCAGCTGCATTATTATTGATCATGGATAGAAGTTTTGGAACATCCTTCTTCTTAAGTGATATCTTTATTAAAGGAGAGGTATTAAGTCATCAGGGAGGTTCCCCGGTACTTTTTGAACACCTATTCTGGTTCCTTGGTCACCCTGAAGTTTATATCGTATTACTTCCAGCACTAGGGATCACTTCAGAAATTATCGCTACGAACTCACGTAAGCCAATCTTTGGATATCGTGCGATGGTAGCATCTATTTTGGCTATCGCATTCTTATCTACGATCGTTTGGGGTCACCATATGTTCGTGTCTGGTATGAACCCGTTCCTTGGATCGGTATTTACCTTTACCACATTACTTATTGCAATTCCTTCAGCAGTAAAAGCTTTTAACTATATCACGACACTCTGGAAAGGTAATTTACAGATGAACCCGGGAATGTTATTCTCGATAGGTCTTGTTTCTACTTTCATTACGGGTGGTCTAACAGGAATTATCCTTGGGGATTCTACACTGGATATTAACGTGCACGATACTTACTTCGTGGTTGCTCACTTCCACCTGGTAATGGGTATCTCTGCTCTATACGGATTATTCGCCGGTGTTTACCACTGGTTCCCTAAGATGTTTGGTAGAATGATGAATAAGAATCTTGGTTATATCCATTTCTGGGTAACAGCTGTAGGTGCTTACGGAGTCTTTTTCCCAATGCACTTCATCGGGATCGCGGGACTTCCAAGACGTTATTATACCAATACAAGTTTCCCATATTTTGATGACTATGCAGATGTGAACGTTATTATTACGGTAGCTGCCATTATCACTGCATTAGTTCAGTTGGTATTCATTTATAACTTCTTCTCTTCTATGTTCTACGGAAAGAAAGCAGTTATGAACCCTTGGAGATCGAACACTTTAGAATGGACTACTCCTGTAAAACATGTACATGGGAACTGGCCTGGTGCAATCCCATCGGTATACAGATGGCCATACGATTATTCCAAAACCGGAGAAGATGGTGAATATGTAATTGCCGGTCAGGATTTCGTGCCGCAAACGACGCCACTTCAGGAAGGTGAGGAAGAATTAAATCACTAGAAGAACATAAAGTATATATAGAAGCCTTTTCCATTACGGAAAAGGCTTTTTTTATTCTATATGTTTTACTGACTTCTCAAATTGTAATATCTTTTTGCAAATCAACTGATATGAAATATTTATTCTCTTGCTTGCTTTTGATAATTAGCTTCAGCCTTTCTTCGCAAAGTGATTGTGACTGCAGCCGGAATGTTGAAATTCTGAATAAAACCGTCCAAAATTTACCTGTCACCAGGAATACATCAGATCTATCAGCATATAATATTGCGTTAAGTGCTGCTGATAATCATTTGTATACCGGAAATTATCCGGAATATGACTGTTTTCAACAGATGAGTAACCTACTTGTCACTCTAAATGATCGGCATAATATGATGTATTCTGAAGTCGGTTATGATGTAAAACAATCAGATACATTCTATCATGAATTTCCGAAGTTTGATGGCGATCTGGATAGCTTAAAAGTAAAGCTTGACGAGATGCCCTTGAACGAGGTACAGGGGATCTATTCCCGTGATGGTTTCAGCATAGGAGTATATGCTTCCGAAGAGAATTTAATAGTAGTGAATCTTAGCGGCGGAAAGAAGGTGTGGCAGCAAGGGGAAATTATAGGGCGATTCCTGAAATATGGGAATGGTCGCTATCTTGCTGCTATAGGTCAGTTTCACGACAAAAAGCTCGTGAATTTTCCACTGGAGATTAGCAATGGTCATATTTCAAAATTACAGCTTTCAAAGTCCAGCGCCAGTCAAAATCGCTCCAGGGTAGAGGATTCAGAAACTTATCAATATTTAAAATCAGGTGATATTACTTATTTGAGAATTGGAAGTTTTTCGGGTTACAATCCCGTTCTTAAAAATGCAGAAACTTTCTATAAAAGTCTGGAAGAGAAACCTGTTACTAAAGACCTCATCCTCGATCTTCGGGACAATGGTGGCGGTGGTGATAGAAATTCTGATATTCTCTATAAATATCTACGGAAAAACTATAAGAATGCCAATTTCTATGTTTTAGTAAATGGTACTACAGTAAGCAATGCAGAGCAGTTTGCACTAAGACTGAAGAAGTTTAAAAATGTAACCTTGCTCGGAAGTAAAACCAGCGGAACCATCGCATATGAACTTGGTAAAACTTATGATTTTCCCTGCTATAACTTCAAAGGATTCTTTACTTTTAAAGGCGATAAAAAATATCTGGAATATGAGTCTGTAGGAGTGCAGCCAGAGATTAGTCTGGACAATTCTGAAGATTGGATCAAGCAAACTAAAGAATACATTGCGAAAAGCAAATAAATGATGAACGAGAACCTCGATGCCAGTGGAGAGAATCTTTCTCCTGAAGAATTTGATATAGAAAGAGCTTTAAGGCCCCTAAGTTTTGACGATTTTGCCGGTCAGGAACAGGTGCTGGAGAATCTGCAGATCTTTGTTCAGGCTGCGAATATGCGTGGGGATGCTCTGGATCATACCTTATTTCATGGACCTCCTGGGTTGGGAAAAACCACTTTGGCGCATATACTTGCCAATGAACTTAATGTTGGAATAAAGATCACCTCGGGTCCCGTTCTTGATAAACCCGGAGACCTCGCCGGTTTGCTTACAAATCTCGACGAGCGTGATATCCTATTTATAGATGAGATTCATCGATTAAGTCCCATAGTAGAAGAATATCTGTATTCAGCCATGGAGGATTACCGTATCGATATTATGCTCGAAACAGGTCCTAACGCAAGAACGGTACAGATCAATTTAAATCCTTTCACTTTAATAGGAGCGACAACGCGTTCAGGATTACTTACGGCACCCATGCGGGCTCGTTTTGGAATTTCCAGTAGACTACAGTATTATTCTACTGAACTGCTTTCAGGTATCGTGGAAAGAAGTTCTGAGATCCTCAAAGTTCCAATATCACAGGAAGCTGCTATCGAGATCGCTGGAAGAAGTCGTGGAACTCCGCGTATAGCAAATGCCTTACTAAGAAGGGTTCGGGATTTTGCACAGATAAAAGGTAATGGAAAGATCGATATAGAGATCGCCAGGTATAGCTTAAAAGCACTAAATGTGGATGCGCATGGACTGGATGAAATGGATAATAAGATCCTGGAAACCATTATCGACAAGTTTAAAGGTGGTCCTGTAGGTATTACCACCCTGGCGACAGCTGTAAGTGAAAGTGCTGAAACTATAGAAGAGGTTTATGAACCATTTTTGATTCAGCAGGGATTTATTTACCGGACACCTCGAGGTAGAGAAGTGACCGAGCATGCTTACCGACACCTTGGAAGAATCAAGGTTCCCGGGCAGAATGGATTGTTTTAATATAGTATCATGAAGGAGAAAGAGAAAAGTATTCCCGAAGTTTCACTGGCTAAATTTTTAAAGCATTCAGCCAATATTTTAAAAAATCCGTTGCCGTTTCATAAAAAGAACTTTGAAGAAAAAGGAGATACTTTTCGACTAAAGATCGGTTTTAGTAAATCGGTTATTTTTAGCAGGGATGCAGCTCTTGTAGAATATGTACTTCAGAAGAATCAGAAAAACTTTGTAAAATCTGAGATACAAACTAAAGATCTGGTAAAATACGTGGGTGAAGGTCTGCTCACTTCAGAGGGAGAGCACTGGAAGAAACAACGAAAGTTGATCCAGCCGGCATTCCATAAAAAGCAACTTGCCAACCTGCTGGATTCTATCAAGGAGGCAATCTGTGCCGAATATGAAAAAATCGAGACCGGGAAAGGGATCGATATTTTTCCAATTATGAACGATCTAGCTTTCCAGACGGTTGTAAAATCACTTTTTAGTAGTGCTGCAAATCAAACTGAGATCAACCGACTCCAATACATAACTGAAGCCACGCAACAAATGCTGGTAAAAGAATTGAGACAACCCTATCTTGGTTGGTGGTTTAGTCTTAGTGGAAAAATTGATAGTTATCTTCAACTAACAGAAGAGGCAAGGAGCATTTTACGAACCATAGTTCACGAACGACAGGCTTCAGGAAACCGTTATGACGATCTGCTGGATATGCTGCTGGATGCGAAATATGATGACGGGAACTTCATGGATGAAGAACAACTTATTGATGAGATCCTGATCCTGTTTACTGCGGGACATGAAACCACCTCAAATTCGTTAACTTTTACAGCTCAGTTACTCGCATTTAATCCGGAATGGCAGGAAAAGGTATATAGAGAGGTCTCAGTTTTGAAGAAAGAAAGCGATGATCTTATGCATCTGGTGACCAAAGCACCATTCACTCAAATGGTTCTAGAGGAGTCAATGCGTATGTATCCTCCAGCTTATTTTATAGACCGAGTGAATCTTGAGGAATTTGAATTTGAAGGCAAATATTTTGAACCAGGTTCCAATTTGTTGTTCTCACTGCACGAAGTTCATAGACACCCAGATCTATGGGAAGAGCCAGACACTTTTAAGCCAGAGAGGTTCGCTGATGGCGGAAGACAATATTCTTCACAGTATTTCCCATTTGGTGCGGGTCCAAGAAAATGTATTGGTAATAACTTCGCAATGTTCGAGATGATCATTGCGGTTGCAGAATTGATGAATGATTACAAACTGCAGCCGGTGAATACCGAGATCGAAATCAAACCATTGATAACTCTTAAGCCTGACAATGCTATTCTAAAGTTTACAAGGAGATAGATTTACTTTAATATTGATTCCAGTAATTTTTCCAATCCCCAGTTCAATAGTTTTATAGATTCCACATTATTTAAACCGCACACGTCTTTGGTCACTACAAAGGCTTCAACACCCATTAGCACTGTTGCGATGTTGGCTAAATTTTCCTTGTCCTCAGCGCTCAATTGCTGAGCCTTGTTCTCGAGCAACATCATCAAGGATTTTTTACGCCGAGCCCCACGCATTTTATCGCTTTGATCATTATTGAGGACTACGCTCATGTATTTCCTAAACCCGGATTCGTTATCAATGGTTAACTGGTTGTAGTAATCCTGCATGGACAAAATAGCTTCTTCCAAATCTTTCCCAGCAACTTCATCATACAGATCTTCCGAACTTTTAGTATTCAGATCCAGTACTGCTTCTGCAGCTAGTACATCGATACTGGAGTAGTAACGATAGATCGTTGCTCTGGATATATCTGCTTCTTTCGCTACATCCTCGAGGCTTATACCTTTATTCTTTTCCAGCAACTTTTGTGTACTTCTAAGGATTTTGTCCCGGGTTTTCAGCTTCTGGGTCTTCCTGCCTTTCTGGATGTAATGTTTATTCATAAGACAAATATCTTATAAAACTTTGATTATACAAAATTCCGTTCTATATTTACGAGACTAAAATCTCATAAGATGCGTAACGAATTAGAATCATGGGTGTTAGGTCACAAAGTTTCAGTACAGAATCTTTCGGGTGACTATGATCTTAGTATTGGCGAATCCCTTAGTCAGGTACCTGGTCCACCACCACATTATCATGAAAATTTACATGAGTCTTTTTACATCGTAGCGGGTGAGATGGATTTCATCATCAATGGCGAACAGAGAAATGTGAAAGCGGGGGAATCAATAGATATTCCACCAAAAACGCTGCACACATTCGTAAACTCCAAGAGCGAAAACTGTAAATGGGTAAATATTCACAGTCCCAAATGTTTCGGAGAATTTTTTCGAAAATACGGGATATCCGCCAGTGAGGAAAATGCCATGGAAAAGTCGGTTGCTCCAGAAATTATTCAGCAGGTCTTAGAAACTGCGGGCGATTATGATATGATCATTCAAATGGAATAGGAACCAACAAAAATATATACAGATGAAAACGAATTTATTTACGAAACCATTTCTGGTTTTGCCAGTTCTATTATTAGCACTAATTAGTTCCTGTAGTTCAGATCCATTTGAAGATGAGAACTTACAGTCCTATGATTTCAAGGTTGAGAAGGCTGAGACTCTGGATGATCAGCTAGTCATGCTTACTAAAGCAATGCGAAGATTTCATAATTTTGACGTAGCTGTGGATCAGGGTTATAAGCAGGTGAGTCCGCTTGTACCTGGTATGGGCTATCATTATGCCAAAGAAGAATATGTGGATTTGAAATTCGATCTTCTCAAACCTGAAATCCTGGTATATCATCCAGATGAAAATGGGAAAATGCAATTCGTAGCTGCAGAGTATTTGATCCCGGTTCCTAACTGCGATCAAACTGAAGATTATACAATACCCGAAGGACCTTTCATAGGGGAAGATGATCACTGGCATCTCAATTGTACCGCTGGAGGATGGACGCTCCACGCCTGGGTGGGACTGGAAAATCCCGATGGGGTTTTTGCGCCGTTTAATCCCACACTCCAATGATCTCAGCTAATTAATTTTTACATTAGCTGCTCTAAAGTCATTCTTTGAATCCTTCAGCAGCAAAATATTCTCAACTTATTAAAGCCGAAGCAAAACGCCTCGGCTTTTTGTCATGCGGAATTTCAAAAGCTGAATTTCTGAAAGAAGAAGCGCCGAGACTAGAGAGCTGGCTTCAGAATAATATGCATGGGGAAATGCGCTATATGGAAAATTATTTCGATAAGCGTCTGGATCCTACCTTGCTGGTTCCGGGTTCTAAAAGTGTCATTTCGTTATTACTGAACTATTTTCCTTCAGAAACTCAAAATTCAGAATCTTATAAGATCAGTAAATACGCTTACGGTAGAGATTATCATTTTGTGATCAAGGATAAATTGAAGGATTTGCTCACCACGCTACAGGATGAAATTGGTGATTTTCACGGTCGTGCTTTTGTAGATTCAGCTCCTGTGCTGGACAAGGCCTGGGCTGCAAAAAGCGGACTCGGGTGGATTGGGAAGCATTCAAATTTGCTTTCGAAACAAACTGGCTCTTTCTATTTTATTGCTGAATTGATCGTAGACCTTGATCTGGAATACGACACTCCGGTTACCGATCACTGCGGAAGCTGTACCGCCTGTATAGATGCCTGTCCAACGGAAGCGATCGTAGAACCTTACAAAGTAGATGGCAGTAAGTGTATCTCTTATTTCACTATTGAATTGAAGGATGAGCTACCGCAGAGTATGAAGAATCAATTTGATGACTGGATGTTTGGCTGTGATGTTTGTCAGGACGTTTGCCCGTGGAATCGATTTTCTAAACCTCACCAGGAGCCACTATTCAATCCGCATTCTGAACTTCTGGAGAACTCAAGAAAGGACTGGGAAGAGATCACCCGGGAAACTTTCAACGAGATCTTCAGAAAATCTGCCGTGAAACGAACAAAATTTGAGGGTCTTAAACGGAATATTGAGTTTCTTAAACGTGACTAGTTCGAGAAGTCATAAGAAATAAGAACTTTTTCGTATTCTCCATTCTTATTTTTAGCTGCTTGCTCGATCACGATCCTATCTACTTCAGTCTTTACAATATTCTGAAGTTTACGCTTGGGATGAATTACCATTTTTCTGGAGATGTCTCCATTTTCCTCGATGATCAATGAAATTTTCAGTAGATCAATTTGTTTGTCTTCATAACTCATTTGCCTGAGTTTCATTCTAAGATCATACTTGTAACGATCAACTATATTTCTTATTCCTGTCTCGTAGCCTCGAAACTCAGGAGGAGTTGCTACTTCATTCACATCGGTTATGTTTGCAAAATCTCCGTCCCCTGAAATCCTGGCGCTATCATTGCCTATTTCAAGGCTTCTGAATTTAAACGGGAGGGTGTAAGTGATCGCTACGGGTTGGTCATTTAACATTGCCGGCTTAGCGATCGTCAATTCCTTTATAGCGTCTTCCGCTACTCGGGCAATGGTAGGAAATTTAGATCTTGATCTTACATTAATGACTTCTCCTTTTTCACTTACAGTAAATTGTATATACGCCTTTCCGGATTCTTTGGATTTGATGATATCAGCAATTTTAGCATTGCTATTCATAAACTGACTTATAGAAATGGTAAAACATTCTTCGGAAGGGTCTTCTTCGCAGTAGCCCTGTATAAGAGGAGGACTGTCTACCTCGTTTATGGATAGACTTTGCGCAAATAAGTGCACAGGCATTAGAAAAAGTGCTAAAAACAGACTTTTGATCATGAAAATAATTTAGGCTTTCAAAGTATAAAATATCTTAGAGATACGTTTGAAGCTTTTGTCCTTTTTATTTCTCTAAGGACAGCAGCCTTATTAACTTTGCTAATTAGCCGAAAACATAAAATTATGAGTAACACTTCCAGAAAAAGAAGAGAGGCATTGGTTTACCACGCTAAACCTAAGCCCGGGAAAATTGAAGTTGTACCTACTAAGAAATATGCCACCCAGAGAGATCTGTCTCTGGCCTATTCTCCAGGTGTAGCTGAGCCATGTCTAGAGATTGAAAAAGATAGGGAGAATGTTTACAAGTATACTACTAAAGGAAACCTGGTAGCAGTGATTTCCAATGGTACTGCCGTTCTGGGTCTTGGTGATATTGGTCCTGAAGCATCCAAGCCGGTGATGGAAGGAAAAGGTCTTCTTTTTAAGATCTTTGCAGATATTGATGTTTTCGATATTGAAGTAGACACTAAAGACGTTGATAAGTTTATAGAAACGGTTAAGAATATTGCGCCTACTTTCGGCGGAATCAACCTTGAAGATATCAAAGCTCCTGAAGCATTTGAAATTGAACAACGTTTAAAAGCAGAACTGGATATACCGGTAATGCATGATGACCAGCATGGAACTGCGATCATTTCAGCAGCAGCATTACTGAATGCCTTGGAACTGGCAAAGAAAAAGATCAGTAAAGTAAAGATTGTCATTAGTGGTGCAGGAGCCGCTGCAGTTTCATGTACCAAGCTGTACAAAGCTTTTGGTGCTAAAGCTGAAAATATCGTGATGCTTGATAGTAAAGGTGTCATTAGAAAAGATAGAACAAATCTTTCCGAAGAAAAAGCAGAATTCGCAACTGCCCGTAAGATTGACACACTGGACGAAGCCATGAAGGATGCCGATGTATTCGTGGGTCTCTCTATTGCTAATATCGTAAGTCCGGCAATGCTAAAAAGCATGGCAAAAAGACCTATCGTTTTTGCAATGGCCAATCCTAATCCAGAGATCGATTACAACCTGGCGATGGATACCAGGAAAGATATCATCATGGCGACAGGTAGAAGCGATCATCCAAACCAGGTGAATAATGTTCTTGGTTTTCCATTTATCTTCCGTGGAGCACTAGATGTACGCGCGACCAAGATCAATGAGGAAATGAAAAAAGCCGCTGTGAAAGCACTGGCAGAGCTGGCTAAAGAAGCGGTGCCGGAGCAGGTGAATATTGCATACGGTGAAACAAGATTAAATTTTGGCCCTGATTATATTATTCCGAAACCTTTCGACCCGAGATTGATCGCCAAAGTTCCACCTGCAGTGGCTAAAGCCGCGATGGAAAGTGGGGTTGCCCGGGAAGGGATCGATGACTGGCAACGTTACGAGGAAGAGTTGCTGGAACGTATGGGTAATGAGAACAAGATCACCCGTTTGTTGCAAAACCGCGCTAAAACAAACCCTAAACGAATCGTTTTTGCTGAAGCAGATCATCTTGATGTTCTTAAAGCTGCACAGATCATTAATGATGAAGGAATTGGATTCCCAATCCTTCTTGGGCGAAGTGAAGTGATTAAGGAATTAATGGCTGAGATCGATTTTCAGGAAGAGGATGTGGTTATTATTGACCCAAAATCTGATGATGAAGAGGAAAAGAGGAAAAAATACGCCTACAAATACTGGGAAACCAGGCATAGAAGTGGCGTAACTAAATACGATGCCGAAAAACTACTAAGAGAACGTAACTATTTTGCCGCGATGATGGTCAATGAAGGAGATGCAGATGCATTGCTTTCCGGTTATTCCAGGGCTTATCCCACGGTGGTGAAACCTATGCTGGAACTTATTGGCTTGGCAGATGGCGTTTCCAGGGTAGCAGCAACCAATGTGATGAATACCTCCAGAGGTCCGTTATTTATTAGTGATACTTCTATCAATATAGACCCTTCAGCGAAAGATCTGGCCAAGATCGCGCAAATGACGGCTCGTACGGTTCAGTTGTTTGGTATGGAACCTGTAATTGCCATGGTGTCTTACGCAAATTTCGGATCTTCTAAACATCCAAGAGCGACCAAAGTAAAAGAAGCAGTTTCTTACCTGCACAGGTTTCACCCTGAACTAAGTGTTGATGGAGAATTGCAGGCAGATTTCGCTTTAAATCGTGAGATGCTTCAGAATAAATTCCCGTTTTCAAAACTAGCGGGTAAAAAGGTGAATACTCTTATCTATCCAGATCTGGATTCGGCTAATAGCACTTATAAGCTTATCAAAGAACTTAACAATGTGGATTCTATAGGCCCGATTATGATGGGAATGAGGAAACCTGTTCATATTCTTCAGCTTGGTGCAAGCGTGGAGGAAATGGTGAACATGGCGGCAGTAGCAGTGATAGATGCACAGGAGAAAGAAAAGAAGGCTAAGAAAAAAGCTTAGTACCTAGATAAAGTAAAGGCGGAAAGATGATTTCCGCCTTTGCTTTATTTTACTACATTTGAACCTCAATACAACTTTCTTTCATGATTCATCACCTCAAGGGTCAGTTAATAGAAAAAAATCCCACCTACGTGGTTATTGAATGCAATGGAGTAGGATATACCGTAAATATTTCCCTGCATACTTTTTCACTCATTCCTGAATCTGAGGCGATCAGTCTTTATACCTATTTACAGGTAAAGGAGGATTCGCACACCTTGTACGGGTTTATTGAAAAATCTGAAAGAGAGATCTTTAAACTTCTAATTTCCGTTTCTGGTGTAGGTACGAGCACGGCTCGTGTAATGCTGTCTTCCCTCCAACCAAAGGAGGTCATCAATGCGATTGCGACCGGTGATGTTCCTACCATCCAGAGTGTGAAAGGTATCGGCGCCAAAACAGCTCAAAGAGTCATTCTTGATCTCAAGGATAAAGTGCTCAAGGTGATGGGCGATGATGAAGTTTTAATGACTCCAAACAATACTAATAAGGAAGAAGCGTTATCAGCTTTAGAGATCTTGGGTTACAATAGACGCCAGGCTGGCAAGGTTGTAGAAAAGATTCTGAAGGATGATCCTGAATCCACCGTAGAATCTATTATAAAAATGGCTCTTAAAAAGCTGTAATTAAATTGAAGAACAATTACCTGAAATTGTCTTTACCGGTACGCCTGACTTTCCTGTTATTTGTGGTGTTTTCTATAGACGCTATTTCACAGGAGACTCCTCAGGACACCATCCAGGCGGGCTTTGCTCTAGGTGAGCTTCAGCTCCCAGATCCACAATCTATAGAATCCAGATACGAATATGATCCTATCCTCAACCGTTACTTTTACAGGGAACGCGTAGGACAGATCAATATAGGACTGCCTTTAGTTCTTACTCCGCAGGAATATGAAGACCTCGTGCTGGAAGAGGAAATGCGTAATTATTTCAAGCTGAAAAATGATGCCCTTTCAGGTAGAAAGGAAGGCACTGAAGACATTCAGCGGGATTTATTGCCAGATTTCTACGTCAACAACAATTTATTTGAAAGCATTTTTGGTGGTTCTGAAATCAATATCGTTCCGCAGGGATCGGTAGAAATAGATCTTGGACTTCTTTATACCAAGCAGGACAACCCGG
>NZ_CAJWRQ010000063.1 GCF_913046405.1 uncultured Christiangramia sp. | reverse complement strand
TTCTGGTCTGTAGTTTGCTCTAAAAGAGCGATCGGGTTTCTGGTCGCAAGATTTTGTTGTGTGATTTCACCTCCTGAAAGTCTGTTGAATTCAAAGAATCCACCAAACGGAAGGGTTTCATCATAAATAGGCTGAGTAGGATCGAAAGCTACTGCAGATCCAATGGCACCACCGTTCGAAAACTTGTTCTTATCCAAAGAGTTCTTCGAAGTAAGAGTCAGTTTCAACGAATTGTCAAAAAGGTCCTGGTTCAAAGAGATATTAAAAGCATTACGTTCGTAATAATCCTTTCTGATAACTCCGGTTTCAGCAGTATGGTTAAAGTTCAAACGATAGTAGAAATTCCCGATACCCTGAGTAGCTGTAAAGTTATGTATAGCTCCAACTGAAGTTTCGTAGATCTCATCCTGCCAGTCTGTATTTGCATTTCCTAATAAAGAAGGATCTGTACCTTCAGTATTGTTGATCAGGTTTCTAAATTCATCGGCATTTAAAACGTCTACTTTATCTATAACATTCCCAATGGAAGTTTTTAGATCATACGTAAACTGAAATGGAGAATCCTTTTTACCTTTTTTCGTGGTAATAAGAATTACCCCGTTGGAGGCTCTGGAACCGTAAATAGAAGTTGCTGCAGCATCTTTTAATATAGTGAAATCTTCGATCTCATTTGGGTTTATAGAGTTAAGCGCGTTTCTTGAACCTGCAACTCCACGTTGATCTAATGGTACACCATCAACTACGATCAAAGGATCGTTAGAAGCCGATAGTGATGAACCACCACGAATTCTAATTGTTCCTCCCTGTCCTGGAGCTCCACCACCCGGGGTGATCTGTACTCCGGCAGATTTACCAGCGATCAGCTGTTCCGGGGCAACTACGGCACCCTGGTTAAAGGTTTCCGAAGAAATCTTCTCAACGGCTCCGGTCGCATCCTGCTCTGAGGTTGCTCCATAACCAATAAGAACGACTTCGTCCAGCGTAGCTGAGTCCTCATCAAGAGTAATGTCTATAGTAGACTGACCTTCGAAAGGAACCTGTTGTGTTACGAATCCTATAAAGGAGAAAACAAGTATATCTTCATTAGATACATTAGATATGGTATAATTACCATCAAAGTCGGTCGTTGTACCATTACTGGTACCTTGAACGATTACGTTCACACCTGGAACCGGAAGGCCTGTGGCAGTCTCTGTCACATTTCCGCTAACGGTGTTTTGTGCAAAAAAGCTCATTGGTAGCATGAACAGCAAAAACAATGTGCTTTTAATTAAAGTCCTCATAAATTTTTTATTGATTTTTGATAAAAATTAACCTTATACTTTTACTTCCTGAGGTTAAATGTATGTAAATTCAAATCCAATATTTGGCGAAAACTAACTATTACTGGAACGAAAACGTTTTCGTGTTGAAAACTTTTTCTTCTTAAGAGATTCACAATCAAATATTGCTAATTTTGCGAGATCGAAAATATATTCCGCCTAATTCACGATTATCCGAAAAGAATGAAACCGAAACTTACCCTTAAGAAAATTGCAAAAGAGCTTGATGTATCTATCTCCACCGTTTCAAAAGCACTTCGAGACAGCTCAGAGATTGGTGAAGAAACACGTGCCAAGATCAAGGCTTTTGCAAAACACTATAATTATAAGCCTAATAACATTGCTTTAAGTCTTAAGAATCGGAAAACCAAGACAATAGGGATCATTATTCCCGAAATTGTACATCATTTCTTTACAACAGTTATTAGTGGAGTGGAAAAAGTGGCCAACGAAATGGGATATAACGTTTTGGTGTGCCTTTCAGATAATTCATTTGACAAAGAGGTTCTGAATATGGAAATGCTGGCGAATGGAAGTACCGATGGATTTATTCTGTCACTTGCCAAGGAAACCATGCAAAAAGGGGATTATCACCACCTTGCGGAAGTGATCAACCAGGGAATGCCTTGTGTACTTTTTGATCGTGTTGCTGAGGATATTTCCTGCGATAAAGTGATCATTGATGATGTTACCGGAGGGAAAAAAGCTGTTCAATACCTTATAGATATAGGCTGCAGGAAGATCGCTTTAATTTCTACCGTGGATTATGTAAGTGTGGGTAAACTGCGTACGCATGGTTATAAGCAGGCTTTAGCTGAAAATGGTATAAATATAAATGAAGATCTTATTCTGAAGATCGAGGAAATGGAGGACAGTGAAAAGGAAATTGAAGCATTTCTGAAGGAACGCGATGTGGATGGAGTTTTCGCTGTAAATGAACATTTTGCCATTTCTGCTGTAAAATCCATACACGATCAGGGGAAAAAGGTTCCGGATGATGTCTCTGTAATTGGTTTTACAGATGGTGAATTGTCAAAAAGATTTATTCCGAGTTTGACGACGGTGAGTCAGCATGGGATGAGAATGGGAGAGGAGTCTGCACGTCTTTTAATTGAAAAGCTTGAGCGCACACCTTCCGAAGATGATTACTACAAAACTATCATTGTAGAGACCGGCCTGGTGGTTAGAGATTCAACAAAATCGAGGAAATAGCTATTGCGTTTTAAAAAAACTTTATATTTGCCGTAGTTGAAATTTTATCAGAACTTATATTTTTACTTCCTATCTTTTATAAGTTTTGATAAGTCTTAGTGCTTATCGTAGAACAATCAAAA
The DNA here is from genome assembly GCF_913046405.1 of uncultured Christiangramia sp. Classification (GTDB taxonomy): domain Bacteria; phylum Bacteroidota; class Bacteroidia; order Flavobacteriales; family Flavobacteriaceae; genus Christiangramia; species Christiangramia marina. The sequence continues at coordinate 15,206 of NZ_CAJWRQ010000063.1, read as the reverse complement.
TCACGATATGCAAAAACCCCGTTTAAAGTTTTGGGACATCTGGAACATGAGTTTCGGATTTCTGGGTATACAATTTGGTTTCGCGCTTCAAGGCTCGACCATGTCCCGTATATTCGAAACATTAGGTGCTGAAAAGGACAACATTCCATTATTATGGATCGCTGCTCCATTGGCAGGCCTTATCGTGCAACCAATAATTGGTTATTTAAGCGATAATACCTGGCATAAGAGTTTAGGTAGAAGAAGACCATTTTTCCTCCTTGGAGCCATACTTAGTTCCATCGCTCTTTTGCTAATGCCATACTCTTCTGCAGTATGGATGGCTGCAGGCTTGTTACTTGTGCTGGATGCCTCCATTAATATATCTATGGAACCATTCCGCGCCCTTGTAGCAGATAAGTTACCAGATTCTCAAAGAAGTTATGGATTCGTTATTCAGACATTAATTATAGGAATTGGAACCTGGGTGGCCAGTAACCTCCCTAAATTCATGAATAACGTGCTTAATATTAGTAACGAGGCCGCTCCAGGAGTAGTTCCAGAGTCGGTTCGAGTTGCTTTTATCGTTGGAGCTGTTGTATTCATTGGATCTATTCTGGTGACCATTTTTACTACCAAAGAGTATTCGCCAGAACAAATGCAAAAATTCGAGGATGGCGATGAACCTGAGAAAGATCAGGGTATGATCAAGACCATCCTGGGAACCTACGCTTTGATGCCTAAGATCATGAAAAAACTGGGTGTAGTTCAGTTTTTCTCGTGGTTTGCTTTTTTTGCGATGTGGACTTTAGCAAACCCAGCACTTACCAGTCATATTTATAATGCACCTAAGCCTCAGATCGAAGAATTCGCCCAGTTGGATAGTGAAGGAGAACTTCAGTACGACACAGACAGGGTGATCTTATTTCAGGATGACCAGGCGAGGCTGGAATATTCAGAACAGGATAAGAGCTACAATGAAGCCAGTGATGATGTAGGATCCAAAATGGGGATCTACGGTCTATCTTCCATGGCCTTTGCTTTGCTATTAACTTTCTATACTTCAAGATTTGCGATCAATCGTAAACTCGTACATATGGGAAGTTTGATTCTAGGAGGAGCTGGGTTTTTATTAATGTATTTTATTCCGGGTGAGCCAGAAATGCTGTATGTATGCTTTGTACTCATTGGTTTTGCCTGGGGAAGTATACTTTCCATGCCTTATGCAATGCTGTCAAGTTCGGTAGCATCATCAAAAATGGGCTTAATGATGGGTGTTTTCAATATGTTTATTGTGATTCCACAAATTATCGCAGCACTTGGAGGTGTTGTATTTCTACAAAAACTTATTGGAGAAGAATCGATCCATGCAATGACCGTGGCAGGTGTATTCCTGTTATTCGCGGCATTTTCAAACTTATTAATTACAGATAGAAAAGCTATTAAATATGACCCAGCATAGAACGAATACAAAAGCTGCCGTAATTTTCGATCTCGACGGAGTGATCGTTGATACAGCAAAATTTCATTTTCAAGCCTGGAAAAAACTGGCTAATGATCTTGGTTTTGACTTCACTAAGGAACAAAACGAGCAATTAAAGGGAGTGAGCAGAGTGGAATCTTTAAAAAAGATCCTACGCTGGGGAAATATGGAACTTTCTGAAGAAGAATTCAACAGACAGATGGCATTGAAAAATGAGAATTATCTGGGCTATGTTGAAAAAATGGATGAATCTGAAATCCTTCCGGGCGTTAGAAAAATCCTAGACTATTTAAAGCAGAATAATATTCCATTCGCTTTAGGTTCTGCTAGCAAGAATGCACGCCGAATTTTAAAGCAGATCAATTTGTATGATGATTTTGACGCGATCGTGGATGGAACCGATGTTTCAAAAGCGAAGCCAGATCCGGAAGTTTTCCTGATCGCCGCAGTTAAGCTTGGTGTACAAGCGCATAACTGTGTGGTATTTGAAGATGCTCTTGCAGGAGTCCAGGCGGCCAATGCAGGAAATATGACGAGTATCGGTATTGGCTCTGCCAGTGTTCTAGGCGCAGCAGATCATGTTTTTAATGACTTTACCGAGATCGAACTAGAATTTATTGAAAATTTATTGAGAAACGAGAAGTAATGAATCAGGATTATATAAAGCCGGACGAGTGGTCCATCATTGAAGAAGAATTTGACTCAGGTAGAGTGAAATCCTCAGAAAGCCTTTTCAGTATTGGAAATGGAGCTATGGGACAGCGTGCAAATTTTGAAGAACAGTATTCCGGACCAAGTTTCCAGGGAAGTTACATTGGAGGGGTTTATTACCCCGATAAAACCAAAGTAGGCTGGTGGAAAAATGGTTATCCCGAGTATTTTGCGAAAGTTTTGAATGCTCCGAACTGGATTGGTATCAACGTTTTCGTAAACGAAGAACCACTGGATCTGTTCAATTGTAAATTGGTTAAAAACTTTCGCCGTGAGTTGAATATGAAAGAGGGTACTCTTTCAAGAAGTTTTGAAGCCGAGCTTCCAAATGGAATTGTAGTGGAAGTAAAAGCTTTGCGTTTTGTTTCTATTGTTGAAGACGAGCTTGGAGCGATAAAATTTGAAGTAACTCCGTTAAATCAGGATGCCGAGATCAGGTTCGATCCCTATCTTGATGGAAGTATTACTAATACAGATGCAAACTGGGAAGAACGATTCTGGGAAACTCTGGAAGTAAAGGAAGACTCTGAGCGCGGCTATATTGTGAGTAAAACTTTGAAAACCGGTTTCCATGTTGGAACCTTTATGCAGTCTGAAATTTTACTGAATAACGAAAAAGTTTCTACTGAAGCAACTTCTTCAATTGGAGAAGATCGTATTTCTTTTGCTTATAAAGTAAAGACCGCGAAACAGGAAACGGCTGCTATTATAAAATATGCCGGTTATGTTTCAGATATGAACCATAAGAAGGAGCAACTGATTCAGGCGGCAGGCAAAGTTCTTGACTCGGCTACTTCAAAGGGGTTTGAATCTTTAAAGAAGGATCAGAAAGAAGCCTGGGCTTCGATCTGGGAAATGGCAGATATTACAATTTCCGGCGATGTAAAAGCTCAGCAGGGAATTCGATTTAATATTTTCCAGCTCAATCAAACTTATTTAGGAGAAGACGATCGACTAAATATTGGTCCGAAAGGTTTTACCGGTGAAAAGTATGGAGGTAGCACCTACTGGGATACAGAAGCCTATTGTATTCCTTTTTATATGGCGACCAAAGATCAGAAAGTAGCACGTAAGCTACTTACGTATCGTTATAATCACCTTCAGAAAGCCAAGGAGAATGCCGAGAAATTAGGCTTTTCGAATGGAGCCGCGCTTTACCCGATGGTTACTATGAACGGCGAGGAATCACATAACGAGTGGGAAATCACTTTTGAAGAAATTCATAGGAATGGTTCTATGATCTTTGCGATCTATAATTATGTGCGTTACACCGGCGACTTCAGTTATATCCCTGAAAAAGGACTGGAAGTAATGATCGCCGTAGCCAGGTTCTGGCATCAAAGATCAAACTTCAGCAAGGATAAGAATAAGTATGTGATCCTTGGGGTGACCGGTCCTAATGAATACGAGAATAACGTGAATAATAACTGGTACACGAACTACCTTGCTAAATGGTGTATTGAATATTGTCTTGAAACAATCAATAAAGTTAAAGATGGTCACCAGGAAGATTACGCGAGAGTGATGGGTTTAACAGATCTTAATGAAGGCGAATTAGCCAAATGGAGAGAAGTTGCTGAAAAAATGTACTTCCCGTATTCTGAAGAACATGGCGTGTATCTGCAACAGGATGGTTTTCTGGATAAAGAGATCATCCCGGTAAAAGATCTGGAGATAAAGCATAGACCAATTAACCAGAAATGGAGCTGGGATAGGATTCTTCGTTCCTGTTATATCAAACAGGCAGATGTGCTGCAGGGATTCTATTTCTTTGAAGATCATTTCAGCAAAGAGCAACTAGAAAAGCATTTCGATTATTATGAGCCGCTAACGGTTCATGAATCTTCATTGTCTCCGTGTGTACACAGCATTCAGGCTGCGGTTCTGGGAAGAATGGAACAGGCTTATGAGTTTTATGTGAGAACTTCAAGATTGGATCTTGATGATTACAACAAAGAAGTAGAGGAAGGATGCCATATTACCAGTATGGCTGGAACCTGGATGAGTATTGTAGAAGGTTTTGGAGGTATGCGTGTGGAAAATGACCAGTTGTCATTCAAACCACAGATTCCTGAAAACTGGAATGCCTATTCTTTCAAAGTGAATTTTAGAGACCGCATTGTCAAGGTTTCAGTTTCTTCCAAGGGGACCGAGTTTTTTCTTGAAGGATCGGAATCCCTGGATATCCAGGTAAATAATAAGGAGCTTACATTAGTCCCTAACGAACAAATTACAGCTTAGTAATATTGGCTCTCTTTTCAGGAAGGGAGCCTTTTTTTATTGAAAACATATGAGAAAAATTTTATTGCTTTGTGGTCTGCTTATCGGGCTACAGGCTTTTGCTCAAATCGAGCGCGTGGAACCACCAAACTGGTGGACAGGTTTTGAACAGGACAGTTTGCAGTTAATGCTCTACGGACGCAATGTTGGTGCTGCGGAAGTATCTTCAAATTACCAGGGAGTTCAAGTGCTGGGAACAGAAAAAGCAGATAGTCCGAATTATTTATTTGTAAATCTTGTAATTACTCAAGCTGCCAAGCCCGGTAGCATGAAGCTGAATTTTAAGTTTGAAGATGGTTCTTCTCAAATAATTGATTACGAATTAAAAGAACGTGAACAGGCGGCTGAAGATTTCGTAGGATTCGACAACACTGATGCAATCTATCTGATCACGCCAGACCGTTTTGCTAATGGTGATTATAGTAATGATGTGGACGAAAGTCTTAACGAGAAAACAATTGATCTCGAGGATGATTACGCCCGTCATGGCGGCGATATTCGGGGAATCATAGATCATCTTGATTATATCGATGACATGGGATTTACCGCTATCTGGTCTTCTCCATTGTTGATCAATGACATGAAGTCCGGCTCTTACCATGGTTATGCGATGACCGACTTCTATAAGGTAGATCCGCGTTTTGGAACTCTGGAAGAATATAAAGAACTTGCACAAAAGGCAGACGAAAGAGGTATCAAATTGATCATGGATATGGTCGCGAACCATACGGGCGTTGAGCATTGGTGGATGGATGATCTTCCATTTAATGACTGGATCAACTACCAGGAAAAGTTTGAAAATGATGAAGAGTTGATTTACTCTAATCACCGTAGAACTGCTAACCAGGATCTATATGCTTCCGAAGCAGATAAAAAGGTGATGAGCAATGGTTGGTTTGTGGAAACCATGCCAGATTTGAACCAAAAGAACCCGTATCTGGCTAAATATATTATTCAGAACAACATTTGGTGGGTGGAAACTTTGAAGCTGGGAGGAATTCGGCAAGATACCTATCCGTATCCAGATATGGAATTTATGAGCGAATGGGCCGGAGCGATCATGAAGGAATACCCGAACTTCAATATTGTTGGAGAAGAATGGTCCAATAACCCACTGCTTATTCGTTACTGGCAGGATGGTATTGAAAATGGATATGATTCTAATCTGAAATCTACTATGGATTTTGCCATGCAAAGCAATATCGTAAAAGGATTGAATGAGGAATCTGGCTGGGACACAGGATTACAACGTTTATACGATGGGTTGGCGAACGATTTTGCCTATGCTTCACCTGATAATATTATGATCTTCCCGGATAATCATGATATGAGCAGGATTTATACTCAGCTTAATGAAGATTTGGAAAATACGAAAATGGCGCTTAGTTACATTCTTAGCCTTCCGCGTATCGCCCAGATTTACTACGGAACTGAGATTCTTATGAATGATACTGCAAAACCAGGGGATCATGGTCTTATTAGAACCGATTTTCCCGGTGGCTGGAAAGATAGCGACAGGAATGCGTTTACCGGCGAAGGACTTTCCCAAGAAGAGAAAGAAATGCAGAAATTTCTAAAAAATTTACTGAATTACAGAAAGTCCAGTAAAGCCATCCAGGAAGGAAATCTGGTGCATTTTACACCACAAAATAAAATCTACCTGCTCTCAAGAACTTCTGGAGATGAGACGATCGTGCTAATCCTCAATAAAAATGAAGAATCTGTGGATCTTAATCTTTCCAGGTTTGCTGAACTTGAACTTGAAGGAATGCAGTTTCAAAACCTTATGACCAACGAAAAAATGACCTGGGATAAAAGCCTGGAACTTACATCACGTGGGGCATATTTTTTCACTACAAAAATGAATAATTCAAACTAATACACATGAAGAAAATAACCATTATACTGGCTCTCATGATTCTCTTTGTTTCCTGTAAAAATGAAAAAAATCAGCCAAAGAATGCAGAGAATGAAACCGCAAAAGATTCACTGGCACCAGTGAATGACGATATGCTGGAGTCGGCTATTATTTATGAAGCGAATATCAGGCAATATTCCCCAGAAGGTACTTTTGATGCCTTCACGAAAGACATTCCGCAGCTTAAGGAACTTGGAGTAAAAGTGATCTGGTTAATGCCAATGTATCCTATTTCCATGAAGAAAAGGAAAGCGACCGGAAATAAATCCATTGAGGATATTGAAGATCCGGAAGAGCGTAAAAAGTATCTGGGAAGCTATTATGCAATTTCAGATTACAAGGCGGTAAATCCAGATTTTGGGACCATGGAAGATTTTGATGAACTGGTTCGAACTGCTCATGATAATGATATGTATGTTATTCTTGACTGGGTGGCGAATCACACCGGCTGGGATCATGCATGGATCGAGGAGCATCCTGAATATTATACTAAAAATGATAAGGGTGAGATCACAGATCCTATCAATGATGCAACTGGAGAACCATGGGGTTGGACAGATGTTGCCGATCTAAATTTTGACAACGAAGGTTTAAGAGAAGCGATGAAAAAAGACATGATTTTCTGGATCGAGGAACACGATATTGATGGGTACCGTGCAGATGCTGCACACTCGGTTCCTACAGATTTCTGGGAAGATATTGCTGCTGAATTGCGTGAAATTAAACCGGTTTTTATGCTGGCTGAAGCAGAAAGTCCTAAAGAATTATTCCACAATGCTTTTGAAATGGGATATAACTGGGAAGGACACCATATCATGAATAGCATTGCGCAGGGAGATAAAACTGCCAAAGACTGGGATGATTATATGGAAAAAGTGGATTCTACATTTCAGGAAGATGATTACCTGATGAATTTTGTAACAAATCACGATGAGAATTCATGGGCTGGAACCGTAGAAGAAAGAATGGGAGATGCTTCGGAAGCGATGCTGGCCATGATCTATACTTTACCGGGAATGCCTTTGATTTATAGCGGACAGGAATACGACATGAATAAAAGACTGGAGTTCTTTGTAAAAGATACTATTCCGAAGAAAAAAGGCAAAGTATATCCAATACTTGAAAAACTTGGCGAATTAAAAACTTCCAGTGTGGCATTGCATGGAGGGAAGTCGGCTGCCTCTTATAATGATGTTGCAACATCTGCAAATGAAAAGGTGCTGGCGTTCAAAAGAGAGAAGAATGGAGAAACTCTTTATTATATAGCAAATATGACTGCCGAACCTGTAGAATTTTCAGCAGAAATAGAAGGTGATTTTATCGATTATATGAACGATTCTGAAATGAAACTGACCAAAGATCAACAGATGAGTTTTAAAGGCTGGGAATACCGAATTTTGATAAATAAGTAATTAAACTGCCAATAAATTGAAAAAAGCCACATTATTGTGGCTTTTTTTATTAGTTATTAACCGAAAACGTTTTAGTTTTTTCCGAAATTAGGTAATTGGTTTGAAAGAAGTTAGCTTTGAGGGTAATGGTCGAAAAAATTAGAAACATCGCTGTTCTAACTTCCGGAGGAGATGCTCCGGGAATGAATGCTGCTATAAGAGCAGTTGTTCGTGCCTGTTCATATCATGATCTTGAATGTACAGGAATATTTCGTGGATATCAAGGTCTTATCGAAGCAGATTTTGAACCACTTGATGCACGTTCAGTTAGAAATATAATCAATAGAGGAGGAACTTTTTTGAAGTCTACCCGTTCCAAAGAATTTCAGACTAAAGAAGGTCGTCAAAAAGCCTACGATAATCTTAAAGCAAACAATGTAGATGCACTTATCGTAATTGGTGGAGATGGTACTTTTACTGGAGGACAACTATTCAGTAAAGAATTTGGTTTTCCGGTAGTAGGAATTCCTGCGACCATCGATAATGATATTAATGGAACCGACTTTACCCTGGGTTACGATACTGCTTTAAATACAGTCGTTGAGGCGATCGATAAGATTCGTGATACGGCAAGTTCCCATAACAGGTTGTTCTTAGTGGAAGTGATGGGACGTGATGCTGGTGATATTGCTTTAAATAGTGGTATTGGTGCTGGTGCTGAAGAAATTTTGATCCCTGAGGAAAATCTTGGAGTAGAAAGACTACTGGATTCACTAAGAAAGAGTAAAAAGACTGGTAAAACTTCCAGTATCATCGTGGTTGCAGAAGGAGATAAGAGCGGGAAGAATATTTTCGAACTCGCCTCATTTATAGAAGAGAATCTCGATGAATACGAAGTTAGAGTTTCTGTTTTAGGTCATATACAGCGTGGAGGTTCTCCAAGTTGTTTTGATCGTGTTCTGGCTAGTAAGCTAGGAGTTGGAGCAGTAGAAGCCTTGATGAACGGAGAAACTGAGATCATGGTAGGAATTCACCACCAGAAAGTCGTATATGTAGATTTACTAACGGCTATTAAAGGTGAAGCAAAAATAGATAAAGAATTACGGAGGGTGGCAGACATCACTTCGGTATAATTAAAAACCAAAGAAAATGAGTACTAAAATTGGAATTAATGGATTTGGTCGTATTGGAAGAATTGCTTTCAGAATTGCGGCGCAAAGCGAAAAAGTAGAAGTTGTAGCTATCAACGATCTTCTTGATGTAGATCATTTGGCATATTTACTGAAGTATGATTCGGTTCACGGAAAATACGCAGGTTCTGTTGAAGTAAAAGACGGAAGTCTTATCGTTGACGGAAACAAAATTAGAGTTACTTCAGAAAAAAATCCAGCAGACCTTAAATGGGGTGATGCAGGAGTCGATGTAGTAATGGATTGTACTGGAATCTTTACAGATCTTGACAACGCACAGGCCCACCTTGATGCTGGTGCTAGAAAGGTTGTAATTTCAGCTCCTTCTAAAACCGCTCCAATGTTCGTAATGGGAGTTAATCACCAGGATGTAAAGGCAGATCAGAATATTGTTTCCAATGCTTCCTGTACTACTAACTGTCTTGCACCGCTTGCAAAAGTGATTGATGATGAGTTTGGTCTTGTAGAAGGACTAATGACGACTGTTCACGCAACCACATCTACTCAATTTACGGTTGATTCTCCATCTAAGAAAAACTTCAGACTAGGAAGAAGCGCAATGGCGAATATCATCCCAAGTTCAACTGGAGCTGCAGTAGCGGTAACTAAAGTAATTCCTTCTCTAAAAGGAAAACTTACCGGGATGGCATTTAGAGTTCCAACTACCGATGTTTCTGTAGTGGATCTTACTGTTAAAACTGAAAAGTCTACTAGTTACGAAGAGATTAAAGCTGCTTTTAAAAAGGCTGCTGAAGGAGATTACAAAGGTGTAATTTCTTATACTGAAGAAGAAGTAGTAAGCCAGGATTACGTTTCAGATCCACATACCTGTAATTTTGATGCAGGTGCTGGTATCGAACTTAATGACAAGTTCTTCAAACTAATTGCATGGTACGATAACGAGTATGGATATTCTTCCAAGCTTGTAGATCTTGCAGCTCACGTAGCTTCACTATAATTTATTCTGAATAAAACTAAATAGCAGTTCGGTGTTACAGCTGAACTGCTTTCTTTTCAATTTAATCCATCTCAGAACATGATATTGATTGCCGATGGCGGGTCCACAAAATGTGACTGGATCTTACTGAACAATGAAGGTGAGCAGATTTTCAAAACCAGAAGTAAAGGTTTGAATCCTGCTGTTTTTAAGGAAGCTGTTCTTGAAGAACGTCTTGCTGAAAATCCTGAACTTGCAGAAGTAAGAGATACGATCGAAAAAGTACATTTTTATGGTGCCGGTTGCGGTACACCAACTCCCACTGAACTTCTTAGAAGTATTATCGCGAACTATTTCACAAATGCAGATGAAGTAAAAGTGATGGAAGATACGGTAGCAGCTGTTTATGCTGCGACTACCGAGCCTGGTATCGTATGTATTCTTGGTACCGGATCCAACAGCTGTTATTTTGATGGTGAAAATATCACTCAGGCAGTTGCATCTCTCGGTTATATTCTAATGGATGAAGCCAGTGGTAATTACTTCGGAAAAAGACTGATCCGCGATTATTACTACAAAAGAATGCCTCCTGAGATTGCTGAAAAATTTGAGCAAAAGTTCGATCTCAATTCAGATACGATTAAGATGAACCTTTATCGTAAGGACAACCCTAATACATATCTGGCACATTTCGCAGAATTTATTTTTACGAATGAGCGTAATGGCTACTTCTATAAGTTGCTACACGAAGGCCTTTCAGATTTTGTTCATTCAAGAGTGATGAGCTACCCACAGGTGACTTCTGTTCCTGTTCATTTTATAGGTTCTATCGCATACTTCAGTCAGGATATTATTAAGGCAGTTCTGCAACCTTACGGGATCGAAGTTGGAAATATCGTAAGAAGACCTATTGATGCATTAATTGAATATTACCGTCAAAATGTGATCGGTAAATAATACAACTCATTTTCAAAAATTAAAAAGACTCGCAGATAGCGGGTCTTTTTTTTTATGAAAAATTTGGCGATACAACCCATTGGAGATGTATGACTTATAAGTTTAAAATGTACATTTAGCGGCGTTTAACGACCCTACATTTTAAGTGATTTTATGCTTGTAAAAGTTTATGGAAGTGCTGTTTTTGGTGTGGATGCCACCACTATCACTATCGAGGTCAATATTGCCTCAGGTATTGGATACCATCTCGTTGGCTTACCAGATAATGCAGTCAAGGAGTCCAGCTACCGCATTACTGCTGCCCTTCAGAATAACGGTTACAAACTACCAGGGAAAAAGATCATCGTAAACATGGCACCTGCCGATCTAAGAAAGGAAGGTTCAGCTTATGATCTTAGTTTTGCCATGGGCATTCTGGCCGCATCTGAGCAAATAAAAGCGATCAATATCTCAGAGTATATCATAATGGGCGAATTATCTCTGGACGGCAGCCTTCAACCCATCAAAGGAGCACTCCCAATAGCAATACAGGCTAAAAAAGAAGGTTTTAAGGGTTTCATTCTGCCTGAGCAAAATGCCAGAGAAGCAGCGATCGTTTCAGGTCTGGATGTATTCGGAATAAGTAACATCAAGGAAGTTATCGATTTTTTTCATTCAGGTAAGCAATTGGAGCCTACGATCATCAATACCAGGGAAACTTTTTTCCAGGATCTTGACAATCTTGAGCATGATTTTGCCGATGTGAAAGGCCAGGAATCTATCAAGAGATGTATGGAGATTGCTGCTGCGGGAGGCCATAATATTATACTTATAGGTCCACCGGGTGCGGGAAAAACGATGCTTGCCAAAAGGTTGCCTAGCATCCTGCCGCCAATGACTTTGCAGGAAGCGCTGGAAACCACCAAAATACATAGTGTGGCTGGGCGAATCAAAGATAATGTCGGTCTACTGGCTCAACGTCCATTCAGGAGCCCGCATCATACAATTTCAGATGTAGCTTTAGTTGGTGGGGGTGGATATCCACAACCGGGTGAGATTTCGCTATCTCATAATGGTGTCCTGTTTCTGGATGAGCTTCCCGAATTTAAGAGAAGTGTCCTGGAAGTTATGCGCCAACCTCTGGAAGATCGCGAAGTTACCATCTCCAGAGCTCGGTTTACCGTTACCTATCCTTCCAGTTTTATGCTTGTCGCCAGTATGAACCCAAGCCCAGGCGGTTATTTCAATGATCCAGATGCGCCTGTATCTTCATCTGCTTATGAAATGCAACGATACCTGGGCAAAATTAGCGGACCGTTACTCGATAGAATCGATATTCATATAGAAGTGACTCCGGTTCCATTTGATAAACTTAGTGAAGAAAGAAAAGGTGAATCCAGTAAATCTATTCGGGAGAGAGTAAATAAGGCAAGAAGCATCCAATCTGAAAGATTTCAGGATCTTGAAAATGTACATTATAATGCCCAGATTGGTCCAAGGCAGATAAGAGAGCATTGCCAATTGGATGATGCGTCGAAGACTTTATTGAAAACGGCAATGGAAAAACTAAATCTCTCTGCCCGGGCTTATGATCGTATTTTAAAAGTTTCCAGAACGATTGCAGATCTGGCTGGTAGTATTCAAATACAGGGAGAGCATATAAGTGAAGCAATACAATATAGAAGTCTGGACAGGGAAGGATGGCTGGGTTAATATCTTGAGTTTTAATTAACGAAACCTTTGCCTGTTTTTTATATTTTTGGATTAAACCTACTAAATCAATCTGTAAATTTCGAAATTCACCGAAAGAGACGCAATTACAACCAATGAAACAACTTCTTTTAGCCTCCGTATGTTTGCTTATTTTATCCTGTAAAGGAAATTCAGAAGATCCTGTTGAAAATTCTGGAGATACTGACAGTTTAATAACTGAGAGTATCCTGCCAGATGCACTCAAAACCACCGATAAAGTAACATTAAATCTTACTGAAGCCAATAATCTTGCGGAATTACCATTAAGTTGTTTAAATACAGAATACCCTAATAAATTGGGGCAAACTCTCGAAAATGCAGAGGCGATGGACGAACCCAAAGCTTTACATCCAGCCTTTTATGGGTGTTTTGACTGGCATTCGTCCGTTCACGCACACTGGTCATTGGTGAGTTTGTTGAAGCAATTCCCGGATCTAGAGAAGAATGAAGAGATTCGTGAAAAATTGAAAACCTCTCTCTCTTCAGAAAATATTGAAGGAGAGGTTGCATACTTCAATCGTAAAGAAAGTACAGCATATGAACGTACTTATGGCTGGGCATGGTTGCTGAAGTTGTCACAGGAGCTTAAGTCCTGGGAAGATCCTCTTGGAAAGGAACTTGCCGCAAATCTTCAACCACTTACAGATTTAATAACGACGCGATTCATTGAATTCCTTCCGAAGTTAAATTACCCGGTAAGAGTAGGAGAGCATACCAATACTGCATTCGGGCTTACTTTTGCATATGATTATGCAGAAGCAACCGAAAACCAGGAATTAATGGAAGTGGTCAAGAAAAGTGCACAGAGTTTCTTCCTGAATGACGACAACTGCCCGGTAAGCTGGGAACCAGGAGGATACGACTTTATTTCTCCCTGCCTGGCAGAAGTGGATATCATGAGAAGAGTTCTTCCAAAGAGTGCTTTCAACCTTTGGATCGAAGATTTTATGCCCGAATTGAAAAACGAAGATTTTGAGATGGAAGTTGGTGAAGTTTCAGATAGGACTGATGGTAAACTAGTTCATCTCGATGGTCTTAACTTCAGCAGAGCGTGGATTTTTTCTGGTCTTGCTAATCAATATCCTGAAAAATTCGGTCATTTACGAGCTCTCGCTAATGAGCATGTGGCCTATTCTTTTCCAAATGTATCCGGTGACGCTTATGAAGGTGGTCATTGGCTGGGTACGTTTGCGATTTATGCTTTACAGGAATCTGGAAAGCAACCCGAAAAATGAAAAACTTCTTCAGAAATCTAGGTCCTGGAATCCTTGTTTCTGCTGCATTTATTGGTCCTGGAACCGTTACCGTATGTAGTCTTGCAGGTGTGGAATTTGGTTATAGTCTGCTATGGGCTCTACTGGTTTCAATAATTGCCTGTATCGTATTGCAGGAAATGTCTGCCAGGCTTGGTTTGGTAACGGGCAAAGGTCTAAGTGATTCCATACGACAATCCATAACCTCTCCGGTACTCCGCTTAGTAGCGCTAATTCTAATTTTTTCTGCAATTGTAATGGGAAATGCAGCTTACGAAGCTGGGAATATATCTGGGGCGGTCATGGGTGTGCAAAGTATCATGCCTATTGAGGAAATATCAATTTCTGGAAATGTCATCAATCTTTGGAGTTTTATAATTGGAGGTTCCGCATTTCTACTGCTTTACCTCGGAAGTTATAAGCAGCTGGAGAAAGTATTTATAGGATTGGTAGTTTTAATGAGCCTGGCATTCATTATCACAGCTTTTCTTACGCAGCCATCCTGGTCTGGAATTCTTCGAGGCTTTGTGCCGACTTCCATAAGTGATGAAGTTATAACAATCATCGCATTGGTGGGAACTACCGTAGTGCCTTACAATCTTTTTTTGCATGCATCTTTGGTTGGTGAGAAATGGACTGGCGTTAATCATCTTAAAACTGTACAGAGTGAACTAGTATTTTCGATTATTCTGGGTGGCCTGGTTTCCATGGCAATCCTAATATGCGCAGCTTCATCCGGATTGAGCTCCATTGATGATGTAGCTGGTCTGGCAGTAGGACTGGAGCCATTGTTTGGAAATATGGCCACTACATTTCTTACAATCGGATTACTGGCAGCCGGAATCACCTCGTCCATAACAGCTCCTTTGGCGGCGGCATATGTTGTGAAGGGTTGTCTTGGATGGAAGGGCGGAATGGCCAATTGGAGGTTTAAAGCAGTTTGGATGAGCATAATTATCCTTGGTGTATTGTTTAGTTCCTTGGGGATAAAACCGGTCGAGATCATTCAGTTTGCGCAGGTGGCAAATGGAATTGTGCTTCCTGTCATTGCGATATTTCTCTTATGGATCCTCAATCAGGAATCAATTTTGGGGAAATTCAGAAATTCAGCCTTTCAAAACATAATTGGTATCTTGGTAATTGCCCTGGCAATATTCCTCGGGGCGAAATCAATTTACATAGTAATACAGAGTCTATGACAAAAGAAACCATCCATATAAATTGTGATCTTGGAGAAGGTGGAGAGTTTGACGAAAAGTTAATGCCACATATTTCTGCTTGCAATATTGCCTGTGGAGGGCATGCTGGGAACCTCGAAACGATGCATAGAACTGTAAGGCTGGCTCTTGAAAATAACGTAGAAATTGGAGCTCATC
>NZ_CAJWRQ010000062.1 GCF_913046405.1 uncultured Christiangramia sp. | reverse complement strand
ACAAGCCCGAAGCAGTATTTGTAAGCCGCAGAGGGATTGTATTTACTTTCCCACCATTTCGAGAAGAAAGAGGCAAATACTATTATAAAGAAGGAGTTCAAAATACTAAACCATGAAACGGTGATCTCGGTCGTTGTTGCTGAAAATTCACGCACTAACATCCAGATCACCAGAGCCCAGATCCCCGCAAAGCATATTCCCAGGATGATATTAGAACCGGGTATTTTTGAAAAAGTCTGTTTCCATAAAAGATAAAGTACCCAGGTAATGATTGCCAGCGGAACTACCGTAAGCAGTGCATTCATGATATTGAAAATCATCGCTGAATTTCCCGTAAGTACCCTGTCCACATTATCTCTTGCAAAAATGATAAGTGATGAAGCTCCCTGTTCAAATGCCAGGAAGAAAAACACTGTAAACACAGCAAAAATGATCACTGCGATTAATCTGTCTCTAACTATAGGCGCATAGCGAGAGATTCTGGAAATAACCAGCACCAGAAATAATGCGAGACCGATCAATGCCATTCCAATTGGTCCTGAAAATGGCTCACCTCCAAGATCAAAAGGCATCACAACTGGGAGTAAGTTCAGATCACCGATCCTGGAGACCGGATCGTTAATGAGATAGAGCAATCCAATGGTGGCAGATGCGAATACAAGAATTTTATCGAGTAATGTAAAAGGATTAGGCTTATGACTAACGCCTTTACTCTCTTCCTCCCTTAGGTGCTTTGCTTCCAACTCTTTGTCTGGCACTCCTCCTATTTTTCCAAATAAAGGTTTAGCCAGCCAGAATTGTAGAGTTCCTAGAAGCATGAAGATTCCGGCAAGGCCAAATCCCCAGCTCCAGCCAATTTTTTCAGCTAGATATCCGCAAAGCATCATTCCAAAAAATGCTCCGGCATTTACACCCATATAAAAGATAGTGTATGCACCATCTTTTTTATCAGTTTTGCCTTCATACATCTCAGAAATGATGGAGGTGATATTCGGTTTAAAGAAACCAGTTCCAATAACCAGTAAACCAAGTCCCAGATAAAGGGAAGTTTCGGTTTCCAGCGCCATGGATGCATGACCCAGAGTCATTATCGCAGCACCTATGATCACTGCCCATCGGTAGCCAGTAAATTTATCTGCGATGAGTCCGCCAAGAATTGGAGTTAAATATAGCAGTCCTGCATAAGTTCCGAAGAGAGCTCCGGCATTCTCTGCAGTCCATCCCCAACCTGGGTTATCTACTCCTACGATAGCCATCGTTAGGAAATTCACCAAAAGCACCCGCATTCCGTAGAACGAAAAGCGTTCCCACATTTCGGTAAAGAAGAGGACAAAAAGTCCTGCAGGATGGCCTAAAACTTTACTTTTAAAAAAGTCATTTTCTACATTAACTTCTCCGTTGGCTGTCATATTTAAATGATATTAAGACTGCGTATCACCAAGTTCAAAATTCTCCTGCTGTGGTAGTTCAGCTTCATTATCCTCAACTCCATGAGTAAGTCTCTTTAAAGGCTTTAACATTAAAATTACGAGTAAACCGAAAATTGCCGTAAATATGGTAATTCCCCAGAAGGTCTTGTATTCCATATCAGTTTGAATTTCTTCCACTATGAAGTTTCCACTCCATCCTTTTTTCTCATCACCCTGTTTGAAATCTATCAATACATGATAGGGATCTTCAGCAGTAACATTATCCTCCTGTAAAGTTTCAACTACTTCGTTACTTCTTTCACTATCCTTAAACTGAATGAAATCAAGCATTGGTTCATTGCCTTCCAGCGTGGTAAGTTTCAATTCCCCATTTTCTTCATAAACATTTCCTGCAAGTCTGAAATCCTGTTGTTTGTCCACTACAGAATCGTTGATTTGAAGATTCTGGGTCATCTGTGAACCGGTAGCATTAAGATTCACTACTATTGGTTCTCCCTGAGAAAATTCTCCAATCACACCTGCAACTTTGTTACCCAGACCTGTCGCTGCAAAATAAACACCCATCATAAGAGATGCATATTTGACCGGAGCAAGTTTAGTAATGAATGAAAGCGCTACTGGCGAAGAACAAAGCTCTCCAATAGTATGCAGTAAATAGGCAAGAACCAACCAGTACATTGCCGCCTTTTCATCGTAAGGAGTATAGCTTTTCGCAGCCATCGCCATAAAGATGAATCCTAGACCCATAATAATTACACCTGTCGCCATTTTAAAAATAGACGAAGCCTCTTTATTCTTAAGTTTTCTCTTAGCCCAGAAGTTTGCGATGACCACACCAAATATGATGATGAACATGGCGTTTAATGACTGGAACCATGTCGCAGGAACTTCGTTACCAATTAAAGGTAAATCGAATGGGATCGATCTATCAGTTTTATCCAGTGCATAAATATTCATTAATCCACCAGCCTGCTCGAAAGCACCCCAGAATACAACTACCAATAGAAAAGATAAGATCATTACAACGTAACGGTCTTTCATAATTTGGGTAGTAAGGTCTTTATAAACCATCAGCATTAAGGCTGTTACCAGGGTAAGGAAGATATAAAGTAAACCGTAAGGTAGGGATTCAAAGATCAGGTAGTATACAGATCCTGCCATTAATACGGCTGTAATACCCAGCTGTAGTGGTGATTTCAGCAATTTACTGAACATGTTACCAAGAGAAGCTCCTTCACTACGTTCTGCTTTTGAAAGAAGGTTACCAACATTTACAAGGTATTTCTGTCCCCATAGATAAACCAGAAGACCTAAAGCCATTGCGATTCCCGCAAGACCAAATCCCCAGTGCCATCCTATTTCTTCACCCACATATCCTACGATCAAACTGGAAAGAAAAGCCCCAAGATTGATCCCGATATAAAATATGGTAAAACCTTTATCTCTTCTAATATCGCCTTCCTTATAAAGTCCACCAACCATGGTGGAGATATTCGGTTTTAGCATTCCAACTCCGGCGATGATCAAAGCCAGGCCTGAATAAAAAGCCCACATTTCTTCCACGGCGAGAATGCCATGTCCAACTACCAGTACAATACCTCCAACCAGCACGGTCTTCTTCTGTCCCAATAGCTTATCTGCAATGATACCTCCAGGAATGGATGCCACATATACCAGCATGGTATACCAGCCATAAAGCGCGATCGCTTCTCCACCTGTCCAGCCTAAACCAGCATTTCCTCCTGTAGTGGCACTTACAAGATAAAGTACCAGAATAGCACGCATTCCATAATAGGAAAAACGCTCCCACATTTCAGTGAAAAATAAAATATAGAGACCAACCGGGTGGCCAAATAATTCTTTTTGATTAGCACGTACGTCTTGAGTTGCCATTATTATGAGAGTATTAGATTAAAGTTTTTCGAGTATAAAGTCTGTCATCATCTGGTAAAGATGAAGCCTAGTGTTTCCCCCGTAAATTCCATGATTTCTATCCGGGTAGATGGCCCAGTCAAATTGTTTATTTGCCTGCACCAGTTCTTCTACCATTCGCATCGTATTTTGCACATGTACATTATCATCTCCGCCACCGTGAATAAGCAGGTAGTCACCTTCGAGCTTATCTGCATGACTTAGCGGGGAATTCTCATCATATCCAGATGCATTTTCCTGCGGGGTACGCATATATCTTTCCGTATAAACAGTATCGTAAAATCTCCAGCTTGTAACCGGAGCCACAGCAATCGCCATAGAGAAAACATCATTTCCTTTTAAGATTGCATTGGTAGACATGAAGCCGCCATAAGACCAACCCCAGATTCCAATACGATCTGCATCCACATAACTTTTTTCAGCTAATTGTTTAGCTGCTGCGATTTGATCTTCTACTTCAAATTTTCCAAGTTCCTGGTAAGTCACTTTTTTGAAGTCGGCTCCTTTAAATCCGGTTCCTCTACCATCAATACAAACGATTATATAACCTTTGTTCGCCAGTAATTGATACCAGTAATCATTACTTCCAAAATATGCATTGGAAACCGACTGTGATCCGGGACCTGAATACTGAAACATCAATACCGGATACTCCTTATTTTCATCAAAGTTTGACGGTTTAATAGTCCACATATTCAGTTCATTGCCGTTTACTTCAATACTGGAAAGTTCTTTTGGAGAAAATTGGTAAGCTTCATTATTTTTTAGAAGCTCGTTGTTATTTAGGATCTCACGCACCTGCTTACCATCCTTTGCCTTGTGCAAGGTATAAACTGGCGGAGTATTTACATTCGTAAACGTGTTGATGAAATAGGTGTAATCTGCACTGAAATCGGCAGAATTCGTACCATCTTTCTCTGTAAGCCTGGTTTTAGATTTACCATTCGGCTTAATAGCATATACATCACGATTCACACTTCCATTTTCAGTGCTTTGAAAATAGATGCGTTTAGCCTTTTTATCATAGCCATAATAGTTGGTCACTTCCCATTGCCCTGAAGTAATCTGGTTGATCAGCTTCCCATCTTCAGCATAGTGGTAAATATGATTCCAGCCATCTTTTTCGCTGGTCCAGATAAAACTATTGTCTTCAAGAAATGTTAGATTATCTGTAATATCAACATAAGCCTTGTCGGTTTCGTTCAAGACAACACTGGCTTCATTATTTTCAGCATTTACAAAAATAAGGTCAAGATTATTCTGGTGCCTGTTCAAAACCTGAACGCTAAGCAGCATATCTTTTGAAGACCATTTAATTCGCGGGATATAGAAGTCTGCATAATCTCCCAGTTTGATTTCTTCGGAAGAGTTCGCTTCTACATCGTACATATGCAGACTAACTTCTGAATTAGACTCACCCGCCTTTGGATATTTAAAAACCTGTTGTGTTGGGTAAAGGTCTTTTCCGAAAAGATCCATAGAGAATTCAGGAACTGCCGATTCATCAAACCGTAAGAAAGCGATCTTTTCACCGGTTGGGTTCCATGCAAAAGCTTTTACAAAAGAAAATTCCTCTTCATAAACCCAGTCTGTAATCCCGTTAATGATACTATTGATCTCCCCATCCATGGTCACCTGCGTGCGTTCCATAGACTTAAGGTCCAGAATATAAATGTTGTTTTCGAAAACGTAAGCAAGCTTGGAATTATCTGGAGAAAAAGAAGCTTCCTGAATTTTGTCATCGCTAACTTTCGTGAGTTTTTTAGAAGCTACATCGTAGATATGAACAACTTCTCTGGAAGAACGCCTGTAAATAGGTTCAATTTCAGTAGAAAGTAAAATTTTATTCTCGTCGTCGCTGAATTTGAAACTCTGAAAACTTTCGATCTCGCTAAGATCTTTACTGTCGAGAAGTGTACGGGTTTTTTTACCAGTTTTGTAACTGTAAATATCGATGCTCACCGAACCGGATTCGCGATCACGGTTCATCACCACATATTCTTCGCCATTATTCAAAGATTGCAGGGACTGAAGTCTTTCCTGACGGAAGCTGCCACTCCAGATCTCTTCAAGACTAACTTCCTTTTTTTGTGCAGATAGCACTGAAGTCGCCATGAGTAGAAAGGCAACAAAAGTATAGGGGAATTTCATAAAATTTGTAGAATATTTAATGCAGGCCAAGTTTACTAAAATTTAACCAAAAAATGACTATCGATTCTTGTAAATTACTAAGTAAGTGTTAAAGAGACCAGCCTTCGTAAAGATCAAAAACCGCCTTGTGCAGGTCTTAATATAGCTTCGTATCTTTGTGCTCCTGAAAACTACTAAGATGATCAAACCCGTTAACGGATTTTCCAAGCTCAGTAAGCAACAAAAAATAGATTGGCTAGCTGAAAACTATCTTTCAAATACTCCTGAAGCTGTAACTGTTCTCCAGAACTACTGGAATACAGATGAAAGTCTTCAAAAGCTACACGACGAATTTATAGAGAATACGATCTCGAACTATTATCTCCCATTTGGGATTGCGCCGAATTTTAAGATCAATGACCGGCTATACGCCATACCAATGGCCATCGAAGAAAGCTCTGTAGTTGCTGCCGCGAGCAAAGCGGCTAAATTCTGGGGTGAACGCGGAGGCTTTAGAGCTGAAGTTCTCAATATGACCAAAATTGGCCAGGTTCATTTTATGTTCAAGGGCAGTAAGGAACATCTGCATCGGTTTTTTGAAGAAAACCGTCAAAAATTGATCGATGCAGTAGCTCCAATTACCAGGAATATGGAAAAACGTGGCGGTGGGATTCTGGATCTTGATTTAATAGATAAAACTTCAGACCTTCAAAATTACTACCAGCTATTCGTAAAATTCGATACGCGTGATTCCATGGGTGCGAATTTCATTAATTCCTGCCTGGAGAAATTTGCAGAAGTGTTGCGCAACCAGGCCAGAACAACCGATTATTTTTCAGAAGAAGAAAAACAACTGGAAATTGTCATGAGCATTCTTTCGAATTATGTTCCTGAATGTATCGTACGGGCCGAAGTGTCCTGTCCGGTAGATCAATTATCAGACAATCCTGAGATAAAGGGTAAGGATTTCGCTGAAAAGTTTATTCAAGCTATTAAAATTGCTGAAATCGAGCCGTATAGAGCAGTTACCCATAACAAAGGGATCATGAACGGTATCGATGCAGTTGTACTGGCTACAGGAAATGATTTTCGTGCTGTTGAAGCCGGAATTCATGCCTATGCTTCCAGAAATGGAAAATACACAAGCCTGACTCATGCTAAGGTCGAAAACGGGATTTTCCATTTCTGGATGGAAATACCACTTGCCTTAGGAACCGTAGGTGGTCTTACCTCGCTGCATCCATTGGTAAAACTAGCACTTAATATGTTGCATGATCCTTCTGCGGAAGAGCTAATGAAAATTACAGCGGTTGCGGGATTAGCTCAGAATTTTGCCGCGGTAAAATCACTGACTACTACAGGAATTCAGCAAGGACACATGAAAATGCACCTTATGAATATCCTTAACCAGCAAAAGGCTACCGAGGACGAAAAACAACAAATGATCACTTACTTCACCAAAAACACTATTACACATAGCGGAGTGATCGAACAACTTGAGAGAATAAGAGGCTAATGCAAAAGTATCACAGCAACGGCAAATTATTGCTAACCGGAGAATATGCTATTTTGGATGGCGCAAAATCTTTAGCCTTACCTACAGAGAAGGGTCAGTCGTTAGAGGTTGAATTAATTGAATCTACAGTCATTTCCTGGGAAAGTTTTGATGAAAATAATAAAACCTGGTTCAAAGCCGATTTTCAGATCAATGAAGGTGAATTCTTAACAGAGGCATCCTCTATGGAAAGTCCTGAACAACAGGAGATCGCCAGGCGTTTACAGCAAATCCTGAAACACTGTTATTCTTTAAAACCAGAGAAATTCAAATCTGGATTTAGTATAAATACTTATCAGGATTTCAATAGAAAATGGGGACTTGGAACTTCCTCCACGCTTATTAACAATATCGCGAACTGGCTTGAAATCAATGCTTATCAACTTCTAGCTGAAACCTTTGGTGGCAGTGGTTACGATATTGCTGCAGCAAGTCACGACCATCCTATCAGCTTTCAACGTAACAACGGGGAAGCTTCAGTTTTTACAGTGGACTTTGATCCTCCATTTAAGGAGGAACTATTCTTCGTTTACCTTAATCGCAAACAGAACAGTCGCGAGGCCATTGCACATTATCGTAAACAGAGCCATACGAACAGATCACAGCTTATTGAGAAGATCTCTGGTATTACTGAACAAATATTGCAGTGTGAGCATTTGATGGAGTTTAAAATGCTTCTGAAAGCTCACGAGATTCTTATATCTAAAGCGATAAACAGTCCCAGAATCCAGGATCAATTATTTCCAGATTATAATGGACTCATAAAAAGTCTTGGCGGCTGGGGAGGTGATTTCGTGCTTGCCACCGGGAATGAAGCTTCAAAAGATTACTTCAGAAATAAAGGCTATCATGATATTCTTAGCTATTCTGAAATGATTAAATAAAAAAATCCTCATCGTTTGATGAGGATTTTTTTACAAGTACAATCGCTAGGTCTTAGTAGAACTTACCTCTGTTATCCTGGATATCTGCTTTTTCCTTCAAAGCTTCAAATACTCTTGTAGTTGCCTGAGCTCTTCGGGAAGCACTTTCCTGATTAGCAAAAGCTTTATAAGATTCCATTTTTGGAGCTTCGAACTTACTTACAAGTTCAGCAATATAAACACCTTTTTCTCCAGCGATAGGTTCGCTCATCTCTCCTTTTTCAAGAGAGAAAACAGTTCCAACCACTTCCGGCTCTTCACCTGCACCTGCTAGTGTAGGATTGTTAAGGTTCACCGCATCTGCAGTTTGAACACTTACACCTTGATTTCCGGCGATCTCCTGTAGAGAGTTTCCTTTAAGTCTTTCCTTAATAAGTTCCGCTTTCTTTTGTTTAACCAGGATTGGAGTAACTTCAGCTGAAGCTTCTTCAACACTCATTAAGCCTTGATCCTGCTTAGCTGTTAGTTGCGCAACTACGTATCCACTGTTAGTGTCAAATCTTCTTACGTCCCCAACTTTAGCATCATCTTCGAATGCCCACTGGATCACTCTTCTTTGAGCACCTGCACCAGGAATATTCTCATCAAGTGCTTTTACATCTTTTACTGTACGCACTTCGTAGTTACTTTCTTTTGCCACCTTGCTAAAGTCACCTTCAGCAGCAGCGATCTCAAACTTAGTTACTTCGTTGAACTGTTCGTTCATTGTTTTTTCTGAAGCCTGGATCTCTCTTGCGATCGTAGCAACTTTTACTGCTTTAGCAGCTTCAGTTTGATCATCTATAGAGATCACGTGGTATCCAAGAGGTGTTTCCACAACACCTACATCTCCGGTTTTATTATCAAATACATAGTTTTCAAATGCTGGGATCATCATTCCAGGAACAAAATATCCAAGATCTCCAGCCTGTTCTTTATTTGATGTATCAGCAGAAAATTCAGAAGCAAGGGCCGCGAATTTATCTGAATCTGATCTTACAACTCCAGCAAGACTATCAGCTAACGCTTCAGCCTCAGCTTTAGTTCTATTACCAGCAGCTCCCAATTGAGAACCAGTGTAGCTAATAAGAATATGACTTGCTTTTACTGAATCTGGAATATTCTTAGTCTCAACAACTTTACTAAGTTTCCAATATCCATTTTCTTTATAAGGACCAAAAGATTCTCCTTCGTTAAGATTGAAGATCTGTTCAGCATTTTCACCTTTTAGATCATTTCTGAATCTAAAGATGTTCTGGTAAGGAAGATCTGAATTGTTGGCTATAAAATCTGCATAATTATCTGTATTGTCGAATCCAGGAAGTGTGTCATTAGCACCAACCGCAGCATTATATTCAACTCTCTGACTTCTTAGTTTAGATAGTGCTTCTTTAGCTTCAGATTCATCAGCTTTAGAAGCAGCTTCTTCAAAGATCACATACTGCATGCTTCTGGAAGCATCAGATTCGAACTTAGAAGCATGATTTTCGATATATTTCTTGATATCAGATTTAGAAACTTCAACTTCGCTATCTGGAATTGAAGAATATGGGATCTGAACGAATTTCATATTGATATTATCGTTCTGCATCTTGTATGCCTGCTCACCTTCCAGTAAAGTAGCTCCAACACCAGCACTTACCATATTGTAATAAGCATTCATCTTGGCAGTTTGTGCAAGATTGGAAGTAAACTGCTGCCATTGAGCATAAGCTTCCGGGGAAGTTTCTTTCAAATTAGCAACATATTCTCTCAACCTGTTTTCATCAAACATTCCAGCTTCGTTAGAGAAGTTTGGATTTCCAGCCATTTGAGTACGCACAAGTTCCGTAACCTGATCTTCTCCAGCTCTTAGTCCAAGCTTTTCAACTTCTTCTTCAAGAATTACCTGGCGTAATTTCTGATCCCAGATACGGTTTACAGCCTGAGTAGTACTAATATTATTACCCATATTTCTTTCGAAAGCCTCAACTTCACGGGCGAATTCCTCTCTATCTACTTCATTCCCATTCACGGTAGCGATAACATTTTGAGAATCCTGGCCACTAAAGCCTCCATTTCTAATCACATCGGCCAATACAAAAGAGAAAAGAGCCAATGCAATGATAATAATCAAGAAAACAGACCGCTGTCTGATTTTGTTTAATACTGCCATTTGAATATAAAATTTGTCAAAATATAGGGGGCGAAAATAAGGTTTTTAGGCTAATAATAAAATTTAAAATTAGCAAATTCTTAACTTTCGAAATTTAGTCTTCCGGATTGATTTTCAGCTCAACCAATTCGATTTTGGTGTTGGAAGTTTCCAGGATTTTGATCTCGAAATCCTCGATCTTAATAACCTCTCCCTGCTGCGGAATTTCTTCCGTATGATTTACTATAAATCCGCTAAGAGTCTCGTAGTTTTCACCTTCGGGAATTTCAGTTCTGTAATTCTCATTTAAATAATCCACTTCCAGCCTTGCTGAAAATTTGTAATGATCGTCACCCAGTTTCTCCTCAATCAGGACTGCTGAATCATGCTCATCTTCGATTTCACCGAAAAGCTCCTCTACAATATCCTCCACGGTCATCATCCCACTGGTTCCACCATATTCATCGATAACCACAGCGATACTCTTTCTCTTTTTGATAAGAATATTCAGAACATCCTTGATCCACATGGTTTCGGGAACAAAGATCACCGGAAGTAATATGGACTTTATAGAACGAGGTCTTTTGAACAATTCGAAGGAATGCACATATCCAATGATATCATCAATGGTATCATTATAAACCAGCAATTTCGAGAGTCCGGTTTCAGTAAAGGTTTGCACAAGATCACTCGGCGCCTGATTTTGATCTACTGCTATGATCTCGGTTCTTGGGATCATTACTTCCCTGGCCTTAATATCTGAAAATGAAAGGGCATTCTGAAAGATCTGTATTTCACTATCTACGTCTTCATGCTCTTCAACTGTTTCCATTTGCTCGCTAATGAAGTTGCCTAATTCTACTTTACTGAAGGCTAATTGAACTTCATCTCCATCGGTTTTGAAAAATCTCTTCAGAATAATATCTGAGATCCAGATAACAAAAGAGGACACGAAACTAAATAGCAAGTAGAAAATATAAGCAGGTACTGCAAATAATTTCAACATGCTGTTCGCATAGATCTGAAAAAATACCTTCGGAAGGAATTCCGCAGTCAGCAAAATTACCAGTGTCGATATTACAGTTTGAGTAAGCAGACTAAGATCTACTACGATATAATTAATGATGCTGTTTTGTGGATCGAGTCCGCTAAGCCAGTACATTAAAAGGTCACCCATAAAGAAACCATAAACCACCAAAGCTATATTGTTTCCAACAAGCATGGTTGCTATGAATTTAGAAGGTTTCTTGGTAAGACGTTTTAAAACGGTCGCCAGAAAATCATTCTGACGCTTTTCTATCTCTATGAAGATCTTATTAGAGGAAACATAAGCGATTTCCATTCCTGAGAAAAACGCAGAAAGTATTAAAGAGCAAACTATGATTAGTATTTCAACCTCCATTCAGGCTATTTATTACGCTCTTCGTAGCGACGCCTAAATCGCCGTTTGAAGAAGAACATGAATATTGCAATTGCCACAAAGAACAGGAAAACATATGCCCTTTGATGCTGATCATTCCAGATGCGCACTGCCTCAAAAAGAAAGAATGCAGCGAACAGCAAATATGCATATTCAAAATATTTGAAAAACTTACTCATCTTCTTTTTCTTCTTCTACGATTTGAATTCCCGTATTGGTTCTAGAACGAAAATTACTGAAATCCTGATTAGAATCAAAACCGAGATCTTCAGTATAGGATCCATCAGGGAATCTTATCTTATTTGGTTTGTCTGTAAATACCCAGCTCCTGTCCTGATCCCAGAATAGCTGACTTGCTTCCAGCTTGGTACTATCGGCAGTGATTATGACCACATTTCCCTGAAGATCGATAAGTTTGGTATCCTCATAAACGATCCCGTAATCTGCCACCACCGTATTTTTTTCGTCCTTCTCATCAAAGAACTCTACTTCCACCCCATCAGGAAATTCACGGTAAGGAAAGCTTTTGTTCGTGAAATCCAGCATACGCGGACTTTTTAAAGTCGCAACCAGTCTACCGGAATCTGTGAACTTTAAGTTGATACCCTCGGCTGTAGCCTGCGGCGCATCTTCTTCCATGCTAAATGCACGTACCTCGCGAAGATTACCTTCACATGAAAAAAGCATTGTCACGCCTAAGAGCGTGACAATGCCTGAAATTATATTGCTATATGTTAGCTTCATCTTATAGATTCGGCACTTTTACCGATGCACCAATCCAACATCCAAAAGTGATTGATTGTCCAGGCTTGTATTTAGACTGGAAGATATCAGACTTCTGTGGAGCAAGACCTTTATAAGAAGCTGCTGCCTGATTTGCGTTAGATGCTATCGATGGATCAACTCTCGCTGCTCTAGAAGCATAGTCTGCTGCTAACCAGTATACTGCTCTTTTAGTGAACGTATCTGTACCACAACTGTTTGCACTTTTCGCATACATGTTTGCGATCTGTAAGTAAGCACTACCTAAAGATGGTTTTGCAGCTACCGCTTTGTTGTAGAAGTTTCTAGCCTGCCCATACTGACCTTTATCCTTGTAGTTACCAGCAATTCTGTAGTAGATCTTCGCTTGATCAGACTTGTTAGTTTCAAGCTCTGCCGCCTGGTTGTAATATTGCAAAGCTTTAGAAGCGTTACCTTCAGATTCAGCTAACTGACCTAGAGAGTAAGCAGACTTAGCAGAAGGCTCTAACTTGTGTAATGCTTCAGAAACCTGGATGAACAATGGATCTTCAGTACAATCTTTAGCAGAAAGTCTAGCATTCGCATTCTGCAACCACTTCACATCTCCCTGCTTTTCTTCGAAATCTTTCTTGTACAATGGAATAAGGTTACTACAATCTGCTCTTGCACCTAACTTTCCATTCAATGCATTTCGAACCATACTGTAGTTCTTCAGGTTGATCTCTGCATTCTTGATCTTCTTTTCTTCCTTAGAAGTAAGCTCTTCACCATCTTCCTGTTTTTTAAGAAGTGGAGCCAATGCTTCTGCAGCATCGTTCTCTTCCTTCTCGATCTTAGCGTAAACTCGGTCGTATTGATCGAATACATCCTGAAGATTTTTATCTCCTGCATCCTGCATATCCACTACAAGATCAAAATATGCATATAATGCTTTAGGACTGGTGAAGTTCTCTACATCTTCTTCCCATGCTTTATCGTAAGCCATGTAAAGTTCTTCTTTATCTCCCAGTTTGTTGTCATACTTTAACTGAGCGATATCTGAATATACTTTACCAGCTTTCGTTTTTTCAGGATATAATTCAAGTCTGGTTTCCCATACTTTAATTAATTCCTTAACTAATTCACCTTTATCTCCTTCTTCAGCTTTATCGATTTTAGATTCGATAGCTCTTTCCAGGTACTGGTAAGTTGCAAGACTATATTTTGGACAGTCTTCCATCACTTCCATAAGTTTAGGATAAGCTGATTCGTAATTTTTTGCTTTAGCAGCATCATAAGCTAAAGCTGCGGTAGTTGTACAATCCTGTGCACTAACAGCTCCAGTTCCTACCATGGCAACCGTCAATAGTGCTAAGAAATTCTTTTTCATCGTTGTAGTTTATTGTGGTTAATCAAATTTTCTTTTCGTGAACCATTTGTCGTTTAAAGAAAGTCCTACAGACAGTCTTAAAAACTTCTCCTGAACTAGTCCGGCATCTCTTGTACCTCTCTGTCCAAGCTCGATTCCGAAGTTTGCATTGGAGAACAATTGTCCAATCGGTAATCCTAATCCAAAAGACATGCCAAACTCATTAATAGATTCACCGTTGACTATAAGACCGGTCTCATCATACCTGAATCCAGCACGATAAACCACTCTCTCCAGGTAACTTGTGAATGAATTATAATCTGGCACATAAAAACCTCCCAGACTAAATTGGGACGCATCCTCATACTCTCCTCCATCATTTCTGAAGCTAAAGCTATCTTGGTAAGAGCTTGATCCTACATTAGAATACTCAGCTCCAACAAACCATTTGTTTGTTTGACCAATTCCAGCTCCTAGACTGTATTTAGAAGGAAATGTAAATTGGGTTTCACTAAGGTCCAATTCTCGCTGATCTATCGTTCTACCAGTACCACTCGCAAAATCTATAGTGGAAATTGTTCTGAAATTTTCAGAATCAAGATCCATTTCTGGTGCGTAGGTAGTGGAAACATGAAGATTCAACTTTTCTGAAATTGGGCGCTGGTAATTGGCTCCAAAGTTGAAAGTGAAACCTTTGATGTCTGATCTGTTCACATCGCTGGTTCCATATTGCAAACCTTCAGTATTGATACTCTGCGTATTCTGGAAATTTCCGAAGTTATAGTCAGCATCAACACCCAGACTTAAATGCTCATTTACAGCATAACCAGCAGATAAGAACACTCTGTTCATACCTCCTCGACCTGTAAGCAAGCTGGAAGCATCATCTTCTACGTCCAAAATCCTGTATCCCACAGAGGTATACGGCATCACTCCAAGACCAATCCCGATCTTGTCGCTAATTGGAAATGCCAGTGCTAAATAATCCAGAGATGAGATCTTTGAATTATCTGATGCTCCATCAGTTTCAAGTTTTACTCTATCGTGACTTGCACCAATAGTGAAATCTGTAAGCTTTAGTCTACCATAACTTGCAGGGTTCTGCAAATTCACGTGGATACTATCCATAAATACACTTAACCCCCCCATAGACCTGTTTTCCACAGTTCCCTGAAAATTGGTTAAACCAATACCGTAATATGAATAAGGCGAAGAAACATTTTCCTGAGCTTCAGCGATAAATCCTGTAAATAAAGCTACGATTACTATAAATCGTTTAATCATTGAGTCTTGTTAAATTCTAGAATGAAATTAAGTCCTTCTAACAAAAAATTTGAGTTGGCAAATATGCTATTTTTAGTTGGTATAGACAAAAGTTGACTGTCCCCTCCTGTAAATATTACTGTTAAATCTTCAAATTCAGAAGCATAGGTTTCTACAACCCCTTTTAATTCCATTTTGAGTCCGTTAATAATTCCGGATTGTATGCTGCTCTCGGTCGTTTTGCCAATAAGATCAACATCCGGCTTCGCAGATACTAACGGTAAATTTGCTGTAAACTTGTGCATACTTTTAAATCTCATCTGCAATCCCGGAGAAATTGCTCCTCCAAGGTACTTTTCCTTAGCTGTTTTCAGGTCAAATGTGATACAGGTTCCGGCATCGATGATTAACACATTCTTCTTCGGAAATTGATCTACGGCCGCGGCGACCAAAACAATTCTATCCAGCCCCAGTGTATGCGGAGTATGATACTCATTCTGAAAAGGTACGTGTGTATCCTGTCTTAAACGAAGAAAGTCTGTAGCCTTTTCAAGCTCGAATATGACCTGTTCGTCAATTTTTGTTACTTCAGAAAGTATCGAATGAGTGATTTGCGGATAGTCTTTGAAAATTTTTTCTAATTCCTGCAAAAAGATTTCTTTTGGAAATATGAGTTTCTTCTGAAGTGTATCGTTTTGATAAACAGCAGCTTTTACTGAAGTATTCCCGGCATCGAGTACTAAGTTCATGCTTGATTTTGTTCAACTTCAAAAATACAAAAGCAATTTTTTAAAATTTCCTTTGCCAGTTCCTAAAAATGAAATTATATTTGCCACCGCTTAACAAAGCAACTGGTGCCTTAGCTCAGTTGGTAGAGCAAAGGACTGAAAATCCTTGTGTCCCTGGTTCGATTCCTGGAGGCACCACCCAGGAAACCCGTAACGATGTTGCGGGTTTTTTTGTTGATTTTACTTGCTAACACGTATTATACTTGACTTCTTCACAATTTATTTCCCAGGTATTTCCTACCTATTAAATCGAATAAATATCGTGCTGCTTCGGAATATGCTCACGATTCTTTGGTAAGCAAAGGTCCGAAGGCCTTTCCGGAGTTTGACAACTTTACTTATAATATAACTTAATGAATAACTGAGAGCTTTGTGTATTACAAGATTTTCTTCTGGCAAACCATTATATTTGGTGTACTTAAAAGCTTGAAATGTTTCGAAAAATGAGTATTGATTCTAATCGAAAATTAAGCCATCAGAAAATTGTTGATGGGTTTCCTGAAAAATATCGAGAAACGCTACTCGAGTTATTAGAGACAAATGGATCAACAGTCGACTTAGTGAAACTGAAAGTTCACGAATTACCGATTTCAGAGCGAAGTGCGTTTATGAGCTTAATTAAAAATTTTGTAAACGACGAAGTCTCTGAAACATATTATAAGGCTAAGTATATATTTCCAAGATCCGTCATTGAATTAGAAAGAAACATCAGTGAAAGCCATTCTGATTATGTGCACCGATACTTGCATGAAAGACCGGAGATATATTCTTATTTAGAGGATAAGGAAATAGATTTGCTTTTTCATAGG
Organism: uncultured Christiangramia sp.; assembly: GCF_913046405.1. Lineage (GTDB taxonomy): Bacteria > Bacteroidota > Bacteroidia > Flavobacteriales > Flavobacteriaceae > Christiangramia > Christiangramia marina. The sequence goes on along the minus strand of NZ_CAJWRQ010000062.1, from coordinate 1,511 downwards.
TCTCCCTCTATAAAAGTGCAAATTGAAGACCCCTATTCTGAATTTGACATAACTGAGCATTTCTATCCTTTTGAATTTCCTCTCACCGATTCTTGGATAAATAGAAAAGAAAGGGAGTTCGCTATGTTGCCTGAGATTTTGGACAACTTTTCATTTTCTCAAACTACTCTAACTTCCAACCATTCTTTTAATTTTAAAAATTTAGAAGATTATACATTTCCTCAAAATTTAATATGCAACCAATTAGAATCTCTGTATAGCAGTTCTGATAGGATAAAGTTAGATTTATCTCTTGAAGAATTTCTTTCTTCACATACAGAGACTTTTCACTATATAAAGCAGTGCTTATCCCCAGTTAGCTTTAATGCCTTTTTATTCAACAGTTTTGATTTTAAGAGCAATTGTACCAATCTCAGGTTTTTAAATATTACACTAAAAAATGACGTGGCCGTAAAATTGTTCAGACACTACTTATTTGAATTGTATAAAGACTTGGACATTGAAAAACCAAAAGTTGGTTTTATACAATTGATTAACTTTAGATATGCGCGTAAAACCGTGATTATCCGTTTGAAGAGCACGAAAAAATTCGAAGAACAGAAATCTATTTTGGAAAAACATTATCAAAATATTGCAAAAAATACCGTGTCCCTTATTACGGATGAAAAGGGACGAGCAGAAAAAAAAGCAAACATTTATACTTTCCAGGATTAAATAACATACGCATTCTACGTATAGCACGTAGTTCCATACGCCGATCTGAACTACTCTATTTTAGAGAATTACACTCCTTAGTATTGCATTGTCATAAAATTTTTAACAATGCATACAGAAAAATTAAATTACCACGCCTCCCAATTCTGGGAGAATCTAAGAAGAGAGCTTCGGGAAGATGTCTATTCTTCAGTCGGCTCAGCACTACAACAGCTTAAACCTGCAGATCCTTCCTCTCAGGAAGAAGGTTTCATTAATATCAGGCAGGTCTGTTCAATCTTTAAAATTTCCAAAAGCCAGGTTTACAATCTGAGAAGAGAACACAAAGATTTCCCTTACCACCAGATTGGAAAGGCCGTTCGCTATAAGCAATCGGAAATCGAATCATTTTTAAAATTTCTTCAAGATGGAAAATAGAAATGATGTTCGGAAATTTTTAGAAGGAAATGAGTTCATGGATCAGATGCGAAAACAAGATCTGGTCTTTTGGGCTTTCAAGAAAAAGGGAATAGTTCTTCTTTATTATTCCTTGATCCGATTTTTAAACGTCCGGGTAGGAATTTATCTCTGTGACATTTTCGGTAATACTCACCTTTGTCAAGTTACAGACAATATTATTCGAGTAATTGATAGTACACAGCTTAGGAAAATACTTGTTCAGTATATCGAAAAGCACTTCCCAAAGAAATCCAATGAAGTTACTTCTTCTGAAATATTGAATTTGATAACTGAAACCAGCCGGTACTCTTTGGAAAAGAATGCACTGGATTTCCTTCCTCACATCAAAGGTATAATCA
>NZ_CAJWRQ010000061.1 GCF_913046405.1 uncultured Christiangramia sp. | reverse complement strand
TGCCGCCAAAGCGATATCAAAACTATCTGTGGCACTACACATGGCAAACATAAAACCTCCCCCTTTTACATATTCACTTATTCTTCTGGCCACCGCAAGTTTCTCTTCTGAAACTTTTTCATAACCGAGCTCTTTCGCCAGTCTTTCAGCTTCCTTCTTGTCTTCTATATACCAAGGAGTAGATTTAAAACTGCGATAAAATTTCCCATATTGCCCGGTGAAATCTTCATGATGCAGGTGAAGCCAGTCATATAAGAGCAGGCCATCTGCCAGAACTTCACGGTCGTAAATGGTAGTATATGGTATTTCAGCATAACTAAGTGCCATAGTAACGGCATCATCCCAGGGTTTATTTCCCTGCGGACTATAAACTGCAATTTTAGGTGCCTTTTCCAGTGGAACTGATTCCATGTTCTGGGAAGGACTGCTAATTTCCTGAAGAATAATTTCTGCTTTTTGATCACTAATGATCTCAAAAGACACACCACGAATCTGGCATTCTTTCCGAAGATCTGGATGATCTGAGACCAGAAAGGAACCACCTCTGTAATTTAGCAGCCAGTTGACCTTGAAGTTTTTCTGAAGGGAAAAATAGACCATTCCGTATGCCTTCAAATGATCATTTTGTGTACTCGCATCCATCGGGATAAGTACTTTGGAGGCATTTGCAGTAAAACTGGTAACCAATAGATACAAAAAAAGCAAAGTAGTTTGAAGTACTTTGCTTTTTATAATATTTTTTAAATGTCCTGTATTGCTGATATTCTTCAGTTTAAGATCATTAAAATGGAACGTCGCTATCATCATCCTCGCTATTCATTGAGCTACCAAATGCTTCATCTGCACTAGGATTTGGTAAATTGAAATTTCCGAAGTCATCCGCATCTCCACTATTCATGCTTGAAGGAATTTCAGAAGGGAAACTAAAGTCTTCTAAATTATCGAATTTACCGAGTTCTCCAATAAACTTTAAGCGAATATTTTCCAGACCACCATTACGGTGTTTCGCAACAATGAACTCACCCTGACCCTGCGTAGGTGTTCTTTCTTCATCATCCCACTCTTCGATCTTATAATATTCCGGACGATAAATAAATGATACAATATCTGCATCCTGCTCGATCGCTCCAGATTCCCTAAGGTCGGATAGTAATGGTCGTTTACTTCCACCACGCGTTTCAACCGCACGGGAAAGCTGTGAGAGGGCGATTACAGGTACATTAAGTTCTTTTGCTAGAGCCTTCAGGTTTCTGGAAATCATGGAAATCTCCTGTTCACGGTTCCCACCTTTCTGCCCGCCACCGGCAGTCATTAATTGCAAATAATCTATAACAATAAGTCTTATCCCATGCTGGGAGGCAAGACGTCTGGCTTTTGCACGTAGATCAAAAATAGAAAGTGAAGGAGTATCATCAATAAACAAAGGTGCTTTTTCAAGATCTTTCACCTTTACATTCAATTGCTCCCATTCGTGCTGCTCCAATTTACCGGTTCTAAGTTTTTCTGAAGAAAGTCCGGTTTCAGAAGAGATCAAACGGGTGATCAACTGTACTGAAGACATCTCCAGTGAAAAGAATGCTACCGGAAAACCCTGGTCTACAGCAATATTTCGGGCCATAGATAAGGTAAGCGCAGTTTTACCCATACCTGGACGGGCAGCAACAATTATCAAATCTGAAGGTTGCCATCCCGAAGTAAGATCATCAAGTTTGTCGAATCCTGAAGGAACTCCACTAAGTCCTTCTTTGTTGGAAATCTCCTGGATCTTCTTCTTCGCCTGGATTACCAGTGATTGTGCAGTTTCGGTTGATCGCTTAATGTTCCCCTGGGTTACTTCATACAGTTTGGATTCTGCTGAATCTAAAAGATCGAACACATCTGAACCTTCATCAAATGCTTCCTCAATTATTTCGTTGGAGATCTTAATTAAAGATCTCTGAATGTACTTCTGTAAAATTATACGTGCGTGAAATTCAATATGCGCACTACTGGACACCTTTTGAGTAAGCTGAATGAGATAATAGTCTCCTCCAACCTTATCAAACACCTTATCCTTCTTAAGTTGGTTAGAAACGGTTAATAAGTCAATCGCTTCAGAGGCATCAAACAATTTTTTGATGGCATCATAGATCAACTTATGGGAATTCTTGTAAAAGGCATCCGGTACCAGAATATCAATGATCTCGTCAACTCCTTTTTTGTCGATCATCATTGCACCAAGCACAACCTCTTCTAAATCAACAGCTTGAGGCGGGACTTTACCTTTTTCAAGGCTTACCACATTTGTTTTTTTGTAGGTAATGTTCTGGGGGGAGCTTATTTTTTCCATAGATACGAAAGTAAATAAAATGTTAAGACAATCTTAAGTAGAAAGCCCTGAGGTACTCAACAGGTAATGAACAATTCACCTGTTGATAACTTCGATTTTGTGTTAATAAGACAAAAAAATCCGGAATTTAACTGCCGGATTTTCTAACGATGATGTATAAATAAAGCAGTTAGCCTTTAAACACTCCCATGTCTAAATATTTATCCATTCTATTTTCTACCAGTTGGTCTGGTGATAAGTTTCTGAATTCAGAATGTGCTTTGGTAATTGAAGATTTTACCGTATTAAAGATCTCTTCGCGATTGCTGTGAGCACCTCCTAAAGGTTCTTTTACAATTTCATCAATAAGCTTCTGCTTTTTCATATCTGTAGCAGTCAGTTTTAAAGCGTCTGCTGCTATTTCCTTGTATTCCCAGCTTCTCCATAGAATGGAAGAACAGCTTTCAGGAGAGATCACAGAATACCAGGTGTTTTCCAGCATTAGTACTTTATCTCCAACACCAATTCCCAAAGCTCCACCACTGGCACCTTCACCAATAATCACTACGATGATTGGCACCTTTAATCGCGTCATCTCAAGAATATTTCTTGCGATCGCTTCACCCTGCCCACGCTCTTCAGCTTCCAGCCCAGGATATGCTCCAGGAGTATCAACGAAACATACTACAGGAACACCGAACTTTTCAGCAGACTTCATTAAACGAAGTGCTTTTCTATACCCTTCAGGATTGGCCATCCCGAAATTACGGTATTGTCTTGTTTTGGTATTATAACCTTTTTGCTGCCCAACAAACATAAAACTTTGATCATCGATCTTTCCAAGACCACCAATCATTGCCTTATCATCCTTCACATTACGATCACCGTGCAATTCAAGGAAAGTATCTCCACAAATAGCGTTTATATAATCTAAAGTATAAGGTCTATTAGGATGCCTGGAAAGTTGTACTCTCTGCCAGGGCGAAAGATTCTTATAGATCTGTTTCTTGGTTTCAGCAAGTTTCTTCTCAATTTGCTTGCAGGTTGCCGTAACATCTACATCACTTTCCTGTCCAATATTGCAGGCTTTGGCATATTGTTCCTCAAGCTCCTTGATAGGTTGTTCAAATTCTAAATACTCCATATTTCTTATGGTTATTAATTTAAATAGCTCACAAATATAACAACTTTGAAAGGATAGAAATGGCTGATAAAGTTTAAATTTTCAACAGTGATGGATTAACGCTTCGCGCGAATAAGAAGCACGATGGCCAGTATCCCGAATACTATATTAGGAAACCATACTGCGATCAAAGGTGAGAAGGTGGACTGCTCTGCCATGGTTCCAAAAACCTTGTCGAAAAAGATAAAAATAAAGGCCAGGCATATTCCCACTGCAAGGTTCACTCCCATTCCTCCTCTTCTTTTAAAGGAAGATACTGCAACGGCAATTATTGTTAGAATAAAGGCTGAAATAGGGATACTCCAACGCTTATAAGCCACTACTTCATACCTGCTTATGTTACCCGAACCTCTTCTTTTTTCCTTAGAGATGAACTCCTTTAATTCGGTATAATTTAATGTTTCAGCAATATAAGATTCAGGAGTAAGTTCATCGAATTCGAATGGCAGGATCGTGTCCAGGGTTCTGTAATTAAATATACTATCTCCTCTGGCTCCAATAATTCGTTTATCTGCCATAGTAAGCCTGTACGTACTGTCCTCTGGATTGTAGCGTAAACTGGAAGCGCTTATCTTAAATTTCAACTCATTGCCTTCAAAGTGTTCCAGCGTAAAATTACGCGCAGAATTTGAACTTGGTGAAAAGTGATTGGCGTAGATGAACTCGTTGTCATTTATCTGCCGGTAAACATCGTTGGTTTCCCTGGTTTCCTGCCCGTGTTTTAAATACCTGTATTTAAACTCATTAAAACCTTTACTGGCCTGCGGAGCGAGATACATGGAAAGAATCAATGCACCAACACAAACTATAGTTGCACCTATTAAATAAGGCCTTAGAAATCTATAAAAAGAAACACCACTACTTAAAAAAGCGACAATTTCAGTATTCATCGCTAGCTTCGAAGTGAACCAGATGACCGACAAGAATAGAAATATAGGAAATAGGAGGTTTGCAAAATAGATGGTAAAGTCCAGATAGTAATAGGCGACTTCAATAAATGGCACTTCATTATCCAGGATCTTGTCGATCTTTTCAGCAAGGTTTACAGTGATACCAATTGGAATGAACAACAACAGCATCATACTGAAGGTTCCCAGATATCTTTTAAGTATATACCAATCGAGAATTTTCAAATTCCGGAATTATAATCGTTTATCCATTTGTTTTACCATCTTATCTTTCCACTGTGTGAAATCTCCGGCTAATATATGCTTTCTGGCTTCTCTCGTCAACCACAGGTAGAAACTAAGATTATGAATACTTGCAATTTGCCTGCCAAGCATTTCGTTCACAGTAAATAGATGTCGAACATAGGCTTTAGAATACTCTGAATCTACAAAGCTAACACCTTCTGGATCTATTGGTGAAAAGTCATCTGCCCATTTCTTGTTCTTGATATTAATGGTTCCATGGGATGTAAATAACATTCCGTTTCGTCCATTCCTTGTTGGCATCACGCAATCGAACATATCTACTCCTAAAGCAATATTTTCAAGAATATTAATTGGTGTTCCCACTCCCATTAGATAACGTGGCTTGTCTTCCGGTAGTATGGCAGTAACCACTTCAGTCATGGCATACATTTCATCTGCCGGTTCTCCTACAGATAATCCTCCAATAGCATTTCCTTCAGCACCGGCGTTTGCGATATATTCCGCAGATTGCTTCCGAAGATCTTTATAAGTGCTTCCCTGTACGATCGGGAAAAGCGTTTGCTTATAATCATAAATTTCAGGCGTTTTCTCAAGGTGATTAATACACCTGTCCAGCCAGCGATGCGTCATATGCATAGATCTCTTTGCATAATTATAATCACATGGATATGGCGTACATTCATCAAAAGCCATAATAATATCGGCTCCAATGGTACGCTGAATTTCCATTACATTTTCAGGAGTAAACGTATGATAGGAACCATCTATATGAGATTTGAACTTCACACCTTCTTCCTTGATCTTTCTTCTTGCTGAAAGTGAATAAACCTGGTAACCACCACTATCTGTAAGGATATTTCGATCCCAATTCATGAATTTATGAAGTCCACCGGCTTTCCTGAGAATTTCAGTTTGAGGTCTAAGGTATAAATGGTAGGTATTTCCCAGTATAATATCTGGATTGATGTCTTCCTTTAGTTCACGTTGATGTACGCCTTTAACGGTAGCTACCGTTCCAACCGGCATAAAAATAGGAGTTTCGATCTTGCCATGATCTGTGGTAATACTTCCGGCACGTGCTTTACTACCTGCATCGGTAGATAAAAGTTCAAATTTCATCTGGTATTTAATATATGTTCGTTAACGATCAGATGCAATTCGCCAAAAAACCTCGAATTGATGTAAAGTTTTTGAATTGGCTCATTTCATAGTTCCGTTTAATCGCTGCAAAGATACTCATTCAAAACTCAAATGGAAGTCAGAGTGCACAGAGCCTGTTAGTATTTTGCTGAAAAAGTTAATAACTGGGGTATGGTTGCTTTGTCAAAGGCTTTAAATCGCTTATTTTTGCGGCAACAAAACAACACATTATAAAATGCCAAACATCAACGAATTACAAGATTTTGTCACTCAGGTTCGCCGCGATATTCTGCGACAGGTGCATAAAGTAAACTCTGGTCACCCTGGAGGTTCTTTAGGTTGCGCTGAATTTTTCACGGCTCTTTACCAGGAAGTTATGGATCACAACACCAGCTTCAACATGGATGGTAAAGGAGAAGACCTGTTCTTTCTTTCCAATGGTCATATCTCCCCGGTTTTTTACAGTGTACTTGCCCGAAGTGGATATTTTCCTGTTGAAGAACTGAATACTTTTAGATTGATCGATTCAAGATTGCAGGGACACCCTACCACTCACGAGGGACTTCCTGGAGTTAGAATTGCTTCAGGCTCGCTAGGACAGGGAATGAGCGTTGCTCTGGGTGCTGCCCAGGCTAAAAAACTGAATAATGATACTCATCTTGTTTACACCCTTCATGGTGATGGTGAGTTGCAGGAAGGTCAGAACTGGGAAGCGATCATGTACGCTGCCGGAAATAAAGTAGACAACCTAATTTCTACAGTAGACCTCAACGGTCAGCAAATTGATGGTAGTACAGAAAAAGTACTTCCGCTAGGAAATCTTAGAGCTAAATTTGAAGCATTTGGCTGGGACGTTATGGAAATTGAAGATGGAAATAATCTTCAACAGGTGATCGACGGACTTAAAGAAGCTAAAACCAGAACTGGAAAAGGTAAGCCAGTCTGTATTTTAATGAACACGGTAATGGGTAATGGTGTCGATTTTATGATGCATACACACGCATGGCACGGGAAGGCTCCAAACGACGAGCAGTTGGAAAAAGGACTTTCTCAGAACCCGGAAACCCTTGGTGATTACTAAGCCGAATTCATTAAAATCAAAATTAAGAATATCATGAAAGAATATATAAATAAAGGAAGTAAGGATACCAGATCTGGTTTTGGAGATGGCTTAACAGAACTTGGGCAATCTAACGAGAATGTGGTTGCACTATGTGCCGATCTTACCGGATCCCTGAAAATGGACGACTTCAAAGCAAATCATCCTGAAAGATTTTTCCAGGTTGGTATTGCTGAAGCGAATATGATCGGGATGGCCGCAGGGATGACCATTGGTGGGAAAATTCCGTTTACAGGAACTTTCGCCAACTTCTCTACCGGTAGAGTTTACGACCAGATTCGACAAAGTGTTGCCTATTCCGGGAAGAATGTGAAGATCTGTGCAAGTCACGCCGGAGTTACTTTGGGAGAGGATGGTGCAACTCACCAGATCCTTGAAGATATCGGCTTGATGAAAATGCTACCTGGAATGACAGTGATCAACACCTGTGATTATAACCAGACTAAAGCTGCAACCAAAGCGATTGCAGATTACGATGGTCCTGTTTACCTAAGATTTGGCCGACCAAAGGTTGCTAATTTTACTGAAGAGGATCAGGATTTCCAGATCGGGAAAGCAGTGCATCTATATGAAGGTACCGATGTTAGTATCATTGCAACTGGTCATTTAGTTTGGGAAGCTATTCAGGCGGCTGTGGAGCTGAATGAAAAAGGTATTAGTGCCGAAGTGATCAACATTCATACGATCAAACCCTTTGATGAAGAAGCTGTGATCGCTTCAGCTAAGAAAACCGGATGTGTGGTTACTGCTGAAGAGCATAATTTCCTTGGCGGACTTGGTGAAAGTGTTGCCAGAACCCTGGCTTCTCACCACCCTACACCTCAGGAATTCGTGGCGACTGAAGATTGCTTCGGGGAAAGCGGAACTCCTGCTCAGTTAATGGAAAAATATGGTTTGAATGCTGCTGCCATTGTGAAGGCTGCGGAAAAAGCTATTAAAAGAAAATAATACTTCTATAACATAGAAGTCAGCATATTAAAGCCTTCTGAAGTTTATCTTCGGAAGGCTTTTCTACTTTTACTGAAATAAACAATAAACCCATGGCGTTATAATAGCCTGAAATTAGATAAAATTAGATCTATGAAAAAGTTAATGATGTTTGCACTAGTGATCGGTGCACTGAATATTTCTGCACAGGATGCAAGTTTTGGGATCAAAGGTGGTTTAAATTACGGTGCAACCGGAGAATACGAATCTATTAGCCGTCTAACCGATGATTTTAGCGGTTCATTTGAAGATGGAGAAAATAAGACCGGTTTTCATGCAGGATTTTTTGGACAGTTCGAAATACTGGGAATCTTTCTACGCCCGGAATTGGTTTATACAGAAATGAATACCGAGTACTCACAATTTGATTATAAGCTTCAGAAAATAGATGCTCCTGTACTTCTAGGAGTAAATGTGCTAGGACCTTTAAATATCAAGGCAGGTCCGGCATTTCAATATATTCTGAAAAATGAACTGGAAAACACGAATTTGAGTATTGGTGATGTTGAAAATGAAATCAGTGTGGGATATCAATTAGGAGCAGGTCTTGATTTAGGCAGGCTTGGTTTCGATGTTCGATATGAAGGAGCTTTCCAGGACAACCAGGCATTGGGTGGAAATCTTGCTGCCGATAGTGGTTTCACTATAGATTCAAGACCATCACAATGGATCCTGAGTATAGCATATACACTCTAGATGAGACGCAATAGTTAGATTATTGTAATAAAAAAAACCGGAAGAGATTCCGGGTTTTTTGTTTTAGTTCGCTACCTGACTTATAAACTTGATTCGGTATAATCGCAATTCTTCGTCGTCATAATCGCCATCAAACTCTTCCATCGCTTCATCGATCTTATCGGTCTCCGCTTCCAGGAAATATTCATGAATCTCTTCCTGTTGGTCTTCATCCAGAATATCATCCAGGTAGTAGTCAATGTTTAATTTTGTTCCACTATAAACAATGGCTTCCATTTCCTTGATAAACTCTGGCATCTGCATACCTTTTGCCGAAGCAATATCTGATAATGGTAATTTCCGGTCTACACTCTGGATGATAAATAGTTTCAAAGCACTATTGGCGCCTGTCGATTTTACCACAAAATCTTCGGGCCTTACAATTTCATTATCTTCAACATATCTCGAGATAAGATCTACAAAATCTGCTCCGTATTTTTTGGCCTTTCCTTCTCCTACTCCGTGAATGTTTCCTAATTCCTCGATACTTATCGGGTATTTAAGAGCCATATCTTCTAAAGATGGATCCTGGAAGATCACAAATGGAGGCAGGTCTTTCTTTTTAGCAACTTTCTTCCGAAGTTCCTTTAGCATTTTGACCAGCTGATCATCCACAGTATTTGCAGATTTTTGAGGTACAACGACTTCTTCAGTACTATCATTAAAAACATGATCCTCGGTCATCATAAATGACACCGGATTCTTCAGATACTCTTCCCCACGCCTGGTTAGTTTTACCACACCATAGGTTTCAATATCCTTTTTCAGAAATCCTGCGATTAAAGCCTGGCGTATAAGTGCCATCCAGTAACCGGCATGTTGGTGACTTCCTTTTCCGAAGAGAGGATGTTCATCGGTCTTATGAGAAAGAATGACCGCATTGCTTTTTCCAATGAGCGTGCGCACCACTTCCTTTGACTTATATAACTGATTTGTTTCTTTAACGGTTTTCAGCAATAGCTCAAGATCATCCTTGGCTTCATGCTGATTCTTTGGATTCTGAACATTGTCATCCATATCTGCTCCTTCCCCGGTTTCAGAATCGAATTCCTCCCCAAAGTAATGCAGTATAAATTTTCTTCTTGAGATGGAAGTTTCAGCAAAGGCAACCACTTCCTGTAATAGTGCATGGCCAATCTCCTGTTCTGCAACAGGTTTACCACTCATAAACTTCTCAAGTTTTTCAATGTCTTTATAACTGTAGAACGCAAGACAATGACCTTCACCACCATCTCTCCCGGCACGACCGGTTTCCTGGTAATAACTTTCTATACTTTTAGGAATGTCATGGTGAATCACAAAACGAACATCTGGCTTGTCGATCCCCATTCCAAAAGCGATTGTTGCCACCACCACATCGATATCTTCCATAAGAAACATATCCTGATGTCTGGAACGTGTTTTTGCATCCAGGCCGGCATGATAAGGAACGGCTTTAATGCCATTTACCTGAAGAGTTTGAGCAAGCTCTTCCACTTTCTTTCTACTCAGACAATAGATAATTCCCGATTTACCATCGTTCTTTTTAACGAAACGAATAATATCGGCATCAACATTCTTGGTTTTTGGCCGTACCTCGTAATAAAGATTAGGTCGGTTAAAACTTGCCTTAAAAGTATTTGCATCTGTGATTCCCAGATTCTTCAGAATATCTTCCTGAACTTTGGGAGTAGCCGTGGCGGTAAGTCCGATGACCGGTATATTATCGCCAATACGCTGAAGTATATGTCTTAGATTTCGATATTCCGGCCTGAAGTCATGTCCCCATTCACTAATACAGTGTGCTTCATCCACAGCAAGGAACGAGATCGTCTGATGCTTTAGAAAATCCACATAATCTTCCTTGGTCAGTGATTCCGGAGCCACATAGAGAAGTTTACAAACACCACTATCGATGTCTGCTTTTACCTGGTTTACTTCTGTTTTGTTTAAAGAGGAATTCAAAACATGGGCGATACCATATTCCGAAGAGATACTACGAATAGCATCTACCTGGTTCTTCATTAAAGCTATAAGTGGGGAAACAACGATCGCTGTTCCATCCTGTATTAGTGCAGGGAGCTGATAACATAATGATTTACCTCCACCCGTTGGCATAACAACGAACGTATCATGGCCATTTACGATACTGGTGATAACATCTTCCTGAAGCCCCTTAAACTGACTAAAACCAAAGTACTTCTTCAGTTCTTTGTGTAAATCAATTTCGGTCAAACCCATTCAATTGTGTTACAATTTTACATACATTTGTATAACTAAATATACGGTTTTCTTTAGTACCTGCAATTCTTAATTTAATCTAATTTGAAACTTAGCGAGCAAATCATTTCTTCAGCGAAAGAAACCATTTCCAACGAAGCCAAAGCAATTGCGAATCTCGAAAATTACATTGACGAAGAATTCATTAAGGCGGTAGAAGTCATCTACAGGTCTGAAGGTCGTGTTGTGGTCACCGGTATTGGTAAAAGTGCCATAATCGCCAATAAGATCGTGGCCACTCTCAACTCAACTGGTACTCCATCTATTTTTATGCATGCGGCAGACGCGATTCATGGAGATCTTGGGATCGTCCAGGATAATGATGTGGTGATCTGTATTTCCAAAAGTGGAGATAGCCCTGAAATAAAGGTTTTAGTGCCACTCATTAAGAATTTTCATAATGTACTTATAGGACTCACCGGAAACAAGGATTCATTTCTTGGGAAACAGGCAGACTATGTTCTAAATAGTTATGTAGAGATGGAAGCCTGTCCTAATAATCTTGCTCCGACTACTAGTACAACTGCACAAATGGTTATTGGAGATGCAATTGCAGTATGCTTATTGAATTTAAAAGGCTTCAGCAGCAGAGATTTCGCCAAATATCATCCGGGAGGATCATTAGGTAAGAAACTATATTTGAGAGTTAGCGATATCGTATCTCAAAATATGGTGCCAATGGTTTCTGCGGAAACCGATGTGGCTAATGTGATCATTGAAATTTCAGAAAAAATGCTTGGTGTAACCGCAGTTCTGGAAAACGATCGAATCATCGGGATCATCACAGATGGTGATATTCGTAGAATGCTGAAGGATCACGGAGAAATAAAAGGATTAAAAGCACGGGATATCATGAGTGCCGATCCAAAAACGATCGAACAGGATACTCTGGCTGTTGTGGCCATGGAAATTCTTGAGAAGAACCAGATCTCGCAGCTACTGGCTGTCGAGAATGGAAAATATACGGGTGTTGTTCACCTGCACAATTTAATAAGAGAAGGAATTTTATAATGGAAAGAATCGCCCCCCAGGAAGAACCGGAAATGTCTTTTTTAGATCATCTTGAGGAACTAAGATGGCATTTGATTCGTGCAGTACTTTCTGTAGTAATCGCAGCCACTGTTGCCTTTTTACTGAAAAGTTTCATATTTGATGTTGTATTATTTGGACCTAGCAAAGGTGATTTCTGGTCCTATAGTATGTTATGTAAAGTTTCAGAAGCGCTTGGTTTTGACGGTGGGTTCTGTTTTCAAGAGCTTCCTTTTACCATACAAAGTAGAACGATGGGTGGACAGTTTTCTGCACACATCTGGACTTCCATTACCGCAGGTTTTATCATCGCATTCCCTTACATCATTTATGAGTTCTGGAAGTTTGTCGCTCCTGCAATGCATGAGAAGGAACGTAAACATGCTAAAGGCTTTATTTTTGTGACTTCCATGTTATTCTTTATCGGAGTCCTTTTCGGTTATTATGTGATCACTCCGTTATCCATAAACTTCCTGGGGAAATATCAGGTAAGTGACATTGTTCTAAATGAGTTCGATTTAAGTGATTATATAGGCCTGGTAAGAACAACAGTAATAGCTTCAGGATTAATTTTTGAGCTTCCTATACTTATTTATTTCTTAACCAAGGTTGGTATTGTAACACCACAATTCCTGAAAACCTATAGAAAGTATGCCCTGGTGATCGTACTTATACTATCAGCAGTAATTACTCCGCCAGATATTGTGAGTCAGATCATTGTTGCGGTTCCGGTATTGATACTTTATGAAGTGAGTATTATCATTTCAAAGTTCATGTATAAAAAAGAAGAAGAAAAATTAAAAAGTTAAGCTATGACAAATCAAGTGGACGAATTTAATTCGTACCGTGCCAAGATGAACGATAAGATTCTTGGTGATAATAATAAGATCATAAAAAGAATATTTAACCTGGACACCAATGCATTTACTGAAGGTGCCCTGGATAAAAAAACAAAAGAATTACTTGGACTGGTTGCATCTACAGTATTGCGTTGTGATGACTGCGTAAGATATCACCTGGAAGCGAGTTATAATGAAGGAATCACCAAGGAAGAAGTAATGGAAACCCTGAGTATTGGTACTCTTATAGGTGGAACTATCGTGATCCCTCACTTAAGACGTGCTTACGAATATTGGGAAGCTTTGGAAGCCCAGGAATAAAACGGAACAATTTCTGCTTATTCAGAATAAATTGAGACTATGAAACTACGCGCTGAAAATCTGATCAAAACCTATAAAGGAAGAAATGTTGTAAAAGGTATTTCTGTGGAAGTTAATCAGGGAGAGATCGTGGGGTTACTTGGACCGAATGGTGCTGGTAAAACCACTTCTTTTTACATGATCGTAGGTTTGATCAAACCCAATAGCGGGAACATTATTCTGGATAAGCAGAACATTACCAAATTCCCCATGTACAAGCGTGCACAGCACGGAATTGGATATCTTGCCCAGGAAGCTTCGGTTTTCAGGAAGCTGAGTATCGAGGACAATATTCTAAGCGTTCTGGAACTTACGAAGCTTTCAAAGAAAGAGCGATTAATGAAGATGGAATCGCTTATTGAAGAATTTGGACTTGGCCATATACGAAAAAGCCGTGGAGACCTTTTAAGTGGTGGTGAACGTCGAAGAACAGAAATCGCCAGGGCTTTGGCTACAGATCCAAATTTCATTCTCCTAGATGAGCCCTTTGCCGGGGTAGATCCAGTGGCGGTAGAGGACATTCAAAGAATTGTTGCTCAACTAAAAGACAAGAATATCGGTATTCTCATTACCGATCACAACGTACAGGAAACCCTTGCCATTACCGACAGGACCTACCTTATGTTCGAAGGTAGCATTTTAAAGCATGGAATGCCTGAAGAGCTGGCCGAGGACGAAATGGTTCGTAAAGTTTACCTTGGACAGAACTTCGAGCTTAGAAAGAAAAAGATCTTTAATTAAGCTGTTTCTTTTCTATTTGAAATTACTGAAAGTAGTACATAGAGCAGTATAATTACTGGTATTGCTATAAACTTCAGGAATACTATGAGCAAGAGGCAACTAATAATAAAGAAGTATCGTAATTTATTCTCTTTAAATCCCCAGTCTGAAAATTTTAGCGCGAATAATGGTAATTCCGCATTCAGAAGAATACAGCTTAAGATCGTTAATCCAACCAAAAACCATTCGTTCAGGATCAATTGATTGATCATTGGAACAGATTCATAGGTAAGAATTAGCGGTAAACTAAGGATCAGCAAAGCATTCGCCGGAGTTGGAAGACCAATAAAAGAGTCGGTTTGGCGATCATCTACATTGAATTTTGCCAATCTATATGCTGAAGCTACAATGATTAACAATCCTATAAGGGCAAAGGGTTGAAGGTTCAAATCAAATTCTGAAGAATTCCAGTCGGTTGATAAGCTACCGCTGGATGGTAAAGCTTTTATGATCAACTGGTACATTACGATTCCCGGCACTACCCCACTGGTAACGACATCTGCCAGAGAATCCAGTTGTAGTCCTACTTCACTTTTTACATTAAGCGCACGAGCGGCCAGCCCGTCGAAGAAGTCGAAAAAGATCCCGGCAGCTACAAATATAGCAGCCAGCACCAGGTTTCCCTGTACAGCAAAAATAACTGCGATACTACCAGATAGCAGGTTTAAAGAAGTAATTAGATTCGGAACGTGTTTTTTTAAGCCCATTTGACTGTTTTAAATAGAATCCACTAAACTAACATTTTGAATTTAAAAGCCTCAAAAAATACTGTTATATGAAAAGCAAGTCGGCTAAATTTAATGATTCCTGTATAAGTTTATTATTTTTGAGCAGACTTCAGCATCTATGAAAAACTTTCTTCTGGCGCTTCTTAGCGGGATCATTCTGGCAATTTCCTGGCCAACTTATGGATTTCCAATTTTCATATTTCTAGGTTTTGTGCCACTGCTTTATGCTGAATTTAAAATTCGTAACTATTCTAAAAGCAAGGTCAAACTGAAAGTTTTTGCTCTTTCCTATCTCACTTTCTTCATCTGGAATGTGATTACTACCTGGTGGATCTACAACTCCACTCCTTTCGGAGGTGTTTTCGCGATACTGGCAAATTCGCTATTAATGTCTATAGTCTTTCTCTTATACCATATTGTAGCTAAGAGAACTGGGTTTAAAGCTGCTTCAGCATTTCTTATCAGCATCTGGATGGTCTTTGAGAAGATACACTTGAACTGGGACTTTTCCTGGCCGTGGCTTAATCTTGGGAACGTATTTTCAGAAGTTCCAGCATGGATTCAGTGGTATGAATTTACAGGAACTTTTGGAGGAACATTATGGGTATGGATATTGAACGTTGCGATCTTCAAGTCTATTCTAGCATACCGGGAATTTAAAGAGAAAGCAATCATCGCAAGGGCCGCGTTAAAGGTTTTGTTGCTTATTGGTATTCCAATGCTAATTTCTGGGGTTCTATACTGGAATTATGAGGAACCTGAGGAATTCATAGATGTGGTCATCCTCCAGCCAAATATCAATCCTTATACCGAAAAATATAATACTACAGATCGAAAGATCGGGGAGCTCCTACTTGAACTATCTGCTAAAGCTGTGACCCCAGAAACAGATTTGATCATTGCTCCGGAAACTGTCTTTGCTGATGGTACACAACTGAAGAACCTCAACAATTCTGAAGGAGTGTTTTATGGCGAGCAAATAAGCCGATTGGGCAATGAATTATCTTTCATGGGAGGAATTACCATGTACGAGAGGTTCAATGATCCAGGGAAAGTCCGCAGACAATCCAATAGAATCGGTCCTAAGGATTGGTATGATGATTATAACTCTGCATTTATGATCAGTGATCATTCAGATAGTTTGCAATTATACCATAAATCGAAACTGGTCGTAGGCGTCGAGAATTTCCCATACCAAGATATATTGAAACCAATACTTGGTAATGTAATGATCGATCTTGGGGGTACGGTTGCCATGAAAACCACCCAGGAAGAGCGGGAAGTGCTTTATTTTGAGGACTCGCTGGGAACTGCACCAATCATTTGTTACGAGTCAGTTTACGGCGAGTATGTAACCGGGTATCTAGAAAACGGAGCTAATTTTCTAAGTATTATTACCAATGATGCATGGTGGGGTGACACACAGGGCCACCAGCAGCATTTAAGTTATGCAAGCTTACGTGCTATAGAAAATAGAAGATATGTGGCGAGAAGCGCCAACACTGGTATTTCAGCGATTATAAATTCCCGTGGTGATATTTTGGAAACCCTGGCATACGAGGAGCGTGGCAGCATTTCAGGGCGAGTCGGAATCCAGAATGAGCTTACTTTTTATTCCAAATACGGAGATTATCTGGCAAGAATCGCACAGTTTCTGGCTCTATTCATCTTCTTATTTTCCGTAGTAAAATATAACAGGAAAAGACCTGCGTGAGAAGTGAGCTGTATGAAGAAAATTTCCAGCTTCTTTCCTTTCAACTTCAACAAACATCTGACATCAGACTACCTACATCTAAGAACCATACGAAAACGCAAAACAGACATCCTCTAGCTTTTATTGTCCTCTAAAGAATAGTACGGTACTAAATGTTTTTAGAAGTATACTTAGATCGAGAAAGATTCCGCGATGTTTGATATAATAGAGATCATACTGAAGTTTTTCAAGACTATCGTCATAGCAATCTCCATAGTTAGCCATCACCTGCGCCCATCCAGTTAAGCCTGGTTTAATGATGTGCCGGGTATCATAAAACGGAATAAGTTCTGAAAGTTCATCCACGAACACAGGACGCTCAGGTCTTGGCCCGATCAAACTCATATCTCCAAGTAATACGTTGTAAAACTGCGGAATTTCATCCAGCCTTGATCTACGCAGGAATCGGCCAAATTTGGTAACTCTCAGGTCTTTTTTCTGAGCAAATTGCGGTCCTGAAATCTCCGCATCCTTATTCATGGTTCGCAGCTTTACGATCTTGAAAACCTCCCCATTTTTTCCAACACGTTCCTGAAAGTAAAAGGTCTTTCCACGATTCGCGATGAGATTTCCGAGGATGATAAAGGGGCTAAGAATTATTCCGACTAGTATTCCGAATATAGAAACAAGGATATCAAAGCTTCGAAAGGCCAGCAGGTAAAATTTATTCTGGTGATTTCTACTGAAGGGGAAATAACGGTAAAAGTCCTTGTCTACATTTTGCACCGGGATTCTCTGAGTGATCTCCTCATATACCTGGGAATAATCACGAATCGAAAAACCCTGCTTCTGAAGTGTGCTTAACTGATTGTAAAGTGGCAACATCAACCCACGTTGAAATGCACTGGTAACAACAATTTCACCTATATGTTCATCCTTGACCGTCTGCACAAGTTCTTCTACTTCAAATCTTAAAAGATCTTCTCTGGCGATATTAGTTTTTAAAGTCTCATCGGTATTGATATAGCCAACTACAAAATAATTAGGATCAGCTTTTTGCAGGGATTCAGCAATCAACTTAATGTCGAATGAATCGCCCACCACCAACACCCGCTTATAGAATCTTGGACTTGAAATCAGACTGATATAAAGAGATCTCCATATAAGCAGTGAAATGGCTACAGAAAGAAAGAAAAAGATGATCTGCAGTCGGTTATCAGGCAAACTTGGAGTAAGTAATGGCGTTAGCATATAGAACAAAACCGTAAGACTGGTGGTAAGCAGGACGTTTTTCAATACGCTGTCAAACCGATCTGCCTTCTGAAGATCATAAAGTTCAAATACATTTCCGAAGAAACTGAGATAGACTATAAATACCAGCGTCCACGTCCAGGTATCAGAATTAATTCTGAAGTAGTCAAACTGAAAAATTATCCCGACAATAGTTAGAGAAAGTAAGGCAAAGAGAATATCGAAAAGCTTCAATAGAAACTTTCGCTCAGAAATTTCAAAATGAAAAATAGGCTTTTTCGACATTGCGGCAGGGCTGGTAATGTGCCGATAAATATAGAACTTTTAGCTTAGCAAATCCAGCCATTGGTGTTTAACTCGTTCCCAATCGAAGTTCTCTACTTCGATTCTGGCTTTTTTAGCAAGTTGAGTGCTAAATTCGGGATTGGAAATAAGTTTAATACAAGCAGCAGTCATAGCCTTAGGATCTTCTGGAGATACCAGGAGACCGGTTTGTTCATTTTGGATTAGATATGGCATCCCACCAACATTTGTTGAAACCACAGGTAGGCCTACAGCCATCGCTTCCAT
>NZ_CAJWRQ010000060.1 GCF_913046405.1 uncultured Christiangramia sp. | reverse complement strand
AATACGAACCTTTAATTAGCACAAATGAAGAAGAGACGAAAGAATGAGGAAATGGTCCTCGGTGATCTGCTGAAAAGTTTTGTAGGCGAGAACAAGCTTGACACGAAGGGATTAAACCAGGTACAGATACGGGAAGTATGGAACAACCAGATGGGGCCTGCAATTGCAAAATACACTACCGGACTTAAACTGAAGCATGACACGCTGTTCGTGCAATTGAGTTCTTCTGTACTTAGAGAGGAATTAAGTTACGGGAAGGAAAAGATCATT
The DNA here is from genome assembly GCF_913046405.1 of uncultured Christiangramia sp. Lineage (GTDB taxonomy): Bacteria > Bacteroidota > Bacteroidia > Flavobacteriales > Flavobacteriaceae > Christiangramia > Christiangramia marina. Next base: position 18,045 of record NZ_CAJWRQ010000060.1, on the reverse strand, counting down.
AGAAACCTTAACGAGGAAATGAACCAGGAATTGGTGAGAAAATTGGTTTTACGTTAATCTACAATTATGAATAAGAGACTGAAATATTTCCTAGCCTTTTTACTGGTTTTTACCGGACTTATGATGGCAATCAATGAAATTCTAAGATATTTCTTTGAGCTGGATGGTATAGCGAATACATTAATTACAGCTCTTATTACGGTTGGCATTTCTCCACGGCTACACCCCGCAAAGGAAGGTGATAGCTATATTTTTAAATGGTCCTGGTTTACGAAACCAATTGAAATTTAGCAATTTCTCATAACAAAAAAACCCGGACTTATCAGTCCGGGTTTTTCTTTATTTGATAAGCTCTAACTAGAACATCTCTCTACCTGCGAAATGGAAAGCACCTTCAATTTGTGCATTCTCGTCACTATCACTTCCGTGAACAGCGTTCTCCCCAATACTGGTAGCATATTTTTTTCTGATAGTTCCTTCAGCAGCATCTTCTGGATTTGTAGCACCGATCAATGTTCTGAAATCTTCAACAGCATTGTCTTTCTCAAGGATCGCAGCAACAATAGGTCCGCGAGTCATGAATTCAACCAATTCTCCGAAAAATGGACGCTCATTATGCACAGCATAAAAAGTTTCAGCATCTCTCTTAGTCATGTGAGTAAGTTTCATCGCTACGATTCTAAATCCTGAAGCGGTGATTTGATCTAATATTCCACCAATATGCCCGTTTTCAACTGCATCTGGCTTAATCATGGTGAATGTTCTATTATCTGCCATTATCTGGTTTTTAAATTTGGTGCAAAAATAAATTATTTATGGGCATAAACAAGTCCTTTCTTGCAATATGTTGACTTACTGGAATTCAACGATATAATCCTGCTGTTTACGGTTATTAAGTCCGCGCATTTCCATACTTACTCTCGAATTCTCAAAGTCAAATTTCAATAAGCCAAAACTCTTTTTACTTACCACCTCTCCTACTCTATGCTCATTCGGCTCACCGTCAAAAGCTTCGTAGGTATGGGTGAGTCCGCTACTGGTGAAGTCTACCAATGGATAGCTAAGCCCATTGATTCTTTCTTCGGAAAATTCAGAAATATGCCGATCACCGCTTAACAGGATGACATTTTTTACTTCCGAAGTAACAATAACACTTTTTAGTTTTTGTGCTTCCGAAGGGAAATTACCCCAGGTTTCAAATCCGTGTTCATCTGAAAGTATCTGGATACTGGAAAGAATAATATTGAACTGCGCATTCGAAGTTTCAAGCTCATTTTGTAACCAGCTCCATTGCTGTTGGCCAAGAATGGTACCACTGTAAGGCTCATAGCGCCTGTTCGCATCACTGTTCCTAAGCAAATCATCTCGAAAATAACGGGTATCCAACATGATCACTTTTATTGAACCTTTGGGAGTCTCCAGCATCTCTGAACTATAGATACCTTCCTGGTCTCTTCTTGGATCATTTTTCGCGACACCCATGAAGTCAAGGAAATATTGCTGACTTTCTTCTTTAATCTCATAATCCTTACCTCCATCGTTCTGGCCGTAATCGTGATCATCCCAAACCCCATAGACTGGCACGCTGCTAAGTAACTTTTGATATCCGTCATTATTCTTCTGAACAGCATAAGCCTCGCTTAAAACTTCAGGAACATCTGTATCTGCATATACATTATCGCCTCCCCACAAGAAAACATCGGGTTTATTTTTAAGAATTTCATTCCATAAAGGCTGGGGTGCATCTTCCCGGTTACAGCTTCCAAAAGCAATGATATAATCTGGTTCTTTCTCCAGCTTAATGTCTTCGCTAGACCCACAGGACACAAGGCTGAATACCAATAGAAATATTAGAAATCTTTGTTTCATAGTCGTAATTTGCAAGCTCAAATTTAAGGCTTCCACTGTTTCTATAGTGTTATTATATTGTATATTTAACCTCGATTATGATAGACACAAGAATACTCGAAATCACGGCAGAACTGGCAAAGGCAGATAATATCGTGATCGTTCCGCACAAAGGACCCGATGGTGATGCGATAGGCTCTACGCTTGGATTAATGCATTTTTTAAGAGATAAAGGTCATAAAGCGAATGTTATTGCTCCTAACGATTATCCACATTTTTTAAAGTGGCTTCCAGGTAGTGAGGAAGTTTATATTTATGAGCAGCAAAAAGAAGTTTCAGATCAATTGATCGCTGAAGCTCAGATCGTTTTTACACTTGATTTTAATGATCTATCACGATGCGGCGGAATGGTAGATTCGCTTAGAGCTTCCGATGCTGTTTTCGTTATGATAGATCACCACCAGGAACCTTCAGATTACGCTCATTATACTTATAGTGATTCCACGATGAGTTCTACCTGTGAGATGGTACATAAATTCATTGAAAAGCTACGTGCTAGCAAACAGATCACTCCTGAAATTGCTACCTGCTTATACACCGGAATCATGACAGATACCGGAAGTTTCAGATTTAGCTCTACTTCCAGTGATACGCATCGTGTTATCGCAGACCTGATGGACAAAGGAGCGAAAAACTCTGAGATTCATAATAATATCTACGATACCAATTCTGGAAATAAACTGCAATTGCTTGGAACCGCACTTCAGAATTTAAAAGTGATTACAGAATTTAATACCGCTTACATCAGCCTTACACAGGAAGAGTTGGACCGTCATAATTTTAAGAAAGGTGATACCGAAGGTTTTGTAAATTATGGTTTAAGTCTGGATGGAATTAAATTTGCAGTCATTTTTATTGAGAATGAGAGTGAGAAGATCATAAAAATTAGTTTCAGGTCTAAAGGAACTTTCGATGTGAACAAATTTGCGCGGGCACATTTTGAAGGTGGCGGACATATAAATGCGGCCGGAGGAAAAAGTGATCTTTCCATGAATGATACGATCGTAAAATTTAATAAGATCCTACCTGAATACGAGCAAGAATTAACCCAATGAAAAAGTTTCTATTTCTAATAGTAATGGCAATTGCCATAGTTTCCTGTAAATCTCCTGAAGCACGTTATCCGGTTTCCCAAAGCAGTGGTTCGTATATCGATCAATCTGTAGAAAAGAACAGGGAAATGATCGCGCAGGAAGAAGATTATATCAAACAGGTAATGGGAGAAAATACCAGTACGGAATATATAACCTCAGCAGATGGATTCTGGTATTACTATAACAACAGGTCACTGGACAGTCTTAATACTGAAACTCCCGAATTTGGCGATATCGTAACCTTTGATTATAGTATCTCGACCATTGAAGGAGAAGCTATCTATGCTGAAGGTGACAAGCCTACCCGGGAATATGCTATAGATCGTGAAAAATTATTTACCGGGCTTCGCCAGGGTCTTAAGTTAATGAAAGAAGGTGAAACAGTAACATTCCTATTCCCATCTCACAAAGCATTCGGTTATTACGGAGATCAGGAACGTATTGGAAGCAATAAACCTATTAGCGCTAAAGTGACCTTACACTCTATAAAGGAAGAAGAACAATCAAACACAGAAACCAAAGAACAATAATGAGGACAAAAAGTTTATTTGTGCTTTTCGCCGTTGCGATTAGCTTATTTTCATGTAAAGAAGAATACCCGGAACTTGAAGACGGGATGTATGTTGAGTTTAACACCTCTATGGGGCCGATCATCGCTGAGCTTTATCATGAGGAAACTCCTATGACCGTTGCTAATTTCGTTTCCCTTTCTGAAGGAAGCAGCACCATGGTAGACAGTACTTTTAAAGGTAAAAAATATTATGACGGTATCGTATTTCACCGTGTGATCGATGGATTCATGATCCAGGGTGGAGATCCTATGGGAACCGGTAGCGGTGGACCGGGTTATAAATTCCCTGATGAATTCAAGGATTCTTTGAGTCATGATGAGAAAGGAATTTTATCTATGGCGAATGCAGGTCCTGGAACCAATGGGAGTCAGTTTTTTATCACTCTGGAACCGGTAATGCAGCTTGATGGCAAGCATACGGTCTTCGGAAAAGTGGTAAAAGGTATGGATGTCGTTGAAGCGATTGGAAAGACCGAAACTGGTCCTAGAGACCGTCCTGTGAAAGATATAACCATGAATGAGGTGAACATCATTAGAAAGGGAAAAGCTGCTAAGAATTTTGAGGCGCCTAAAGTTTTTGAACAGGAACTTGCAGATCTTGAAGCTGAAAATGAAGCTAAAGAAAAAGAGCTACAGGAAGTAAGATCTAAAAGAGTGGAAGAGTTTGCTGCCCTGGAAGCAAAAGCAGATTCTCTGGAAAGCGGATTAAAATTACATTTTATTACTGAAGGTGAAGGAACTCAGCCTAAGCAGGGACAAACAGTAAAAGTGAATTATGAAGGTTACTTCGCAGACGGGAAGATCTTTGACACTAATAAAAAAGAACTTGCTGAGGAATTTGGTATTTATGACCATAGAAGAGACCAGGCTATGGGTTACCAGCCAATGGATGTAGTTTATGGACCAGATGCACCAATGATCCCTGGATTTAAAGAAGCTATCCAGCAGATGCAGGTTGGTGACGAAGTTGTTGCTTTTATCCCAAGCCATTTAGGTTATGGAGAAAGAGGCTATGGCAGAGCAATTCCGCCAAACTCAGATCTTGTATTTAAGATCTCTGTAGTTGGAATTGCAGGAGAAGATCAGGAATAGTTAAAGATCAGTCATAAAAAAATCCCCCGTGCATCTGCACGGGGGATTTTTTGTTTAAAGAAAAACATTCCTAGTTCTCCGGAATATTTTTTAACACCTCTAATAAAAATTTCCAGTATTTCTGAGCAGAGCTAATACTAGCCCGTTCATCTGGTGAGTGAGCTCCGCGAATCGTTGGTCCAAAGGAGATCATATCCATTTCAGGATAATGGCTTCCAATGATGCCACATTCCAGACCTGCATGACATGCTGCAATATTTGCTTTTTCACCATTCATTCTTTCGTAGATCTCATCCAGAGTTTTTAGAATATCTGAATCACTATTCGGAGCCCATCCAGGGTATTCTCCAGACAGTTTTACATCAAAACCTGCCAGTTCAAAGACAGATTTTAGAGAATCAGCCAGATCATCACGACTGGATTCAACAGAGCTTCTTGTCAAACACTTGATCTCGATCTTCCCTTCTTCAACACTAACTTTTGCAACATTATTTGAAGCTTCTACAAGATCTTCGATCTCCGGACTCATTCTATAAACTCCGTTGTGTGCCGCTGCAAGTGCCAGCAATAGCTGTTTCTGAGAATCAATATCCATAACCTCAACTTCAGAAGGAACGTTTTGAATTTCGATCTTCATATTAGGTTCCAAAGAAGAAAATTCAGCTTTTATTAGAGTGATCCTTTTATCCAGTTCTTTTTTAAAACTTTCTTCTTCAGTTTCAGGCAAAGCAATGATCGCTTCACTTTCTCTTGGAATTGCATTTCTTAATCCTCCACCATTGATCGATGAGAGTCTAAGCTTATATTCTTCCGTAGTATTAAGAAGCAGGCGATTCATTAATTTATTAGCATTGGCCAGTCCTTTAATGATATCCATACCTGAATGTCCACCCATAAGTCCTTTGACCTTTATAGCAAAGGCACGGTAGGAATCTGGAGTGCTTTCTACTTTGTAAGTTCTGCTTGCTGTGATATCCACACCACCGGCACAACCTATACCAATTTCGTCATCCTCTTCTGTATCAAGATTCAATAAAATATCACCTTCCAGAAGATCGGGGCTTAAACCTTTCGCACCGGTCATCCCGGTTTCTTCATCTATTGTAAACAAAGCTTCGATTGCAGGGTGCTCTATAGAATCGCTTTCCAGTATCGCCATCATAGTAGCCACGCCCAGACCATTGTCGGCTCCTAACGTAGTTCCTTTTGCTCGAACCCAGTCTCCATCTACATACATCTCGATTCCCTGTGTATCAAAATCGAAGTCTGTATCATTATTTTTCTGGTGCACCATATCCAGGTGAGCCTGTAGCACAATCTTTTTTCTGTTTTCCAAACCTGTAGTAGCTGGTTTGTAGATCACTACGTTACCTACAGAGTCAACTTCGGTCTTTAAGTCAAGATCGTTACCAAATTTTTTAATGAATTCAATAACCCTTTCTTCTTTTTTGGAAGGCCGTGGCACCGCGTTAAGATCGGCGAATTTATTCCATAATATTTTTGGTTCTAATGCTCTTATTTCTTCGTTCATATCTATAATTCTTCAATTGTTTTCAAAGATACCTTTTAAGCTGCTGAAACAAAAATTCCTTGACATTCTGTATAATTTAACCGCTTTCATCTTTGCTGAAGTTAGGCCAGATATGAATTATTTGTACTTTTAAAATGTGAATAAGAAAACAACCCTCATTCTTGCGATCCTATTACCTGTTCAGGTCATATTATTGAGCTTGCTTAATAGAGGATCTCTTTTTATCGAAACCTATTATTCCAACGGAATCTACCCGGTGATCTCCAGTATTTTGAGATATAGCATCGGGATTCTACCATTTTCCCTAGGTGATCTTCTGTACGCATTATTGGTGATCTTACTACTGAAATGGATATGGAGAAGATTTAGTCAGAAATTCAAGAATCCAAAACAATGGATTCCCGATTCGCTTGCTGCATTGTCGATCATTTATTTTTGCTTTCATCTTTTCTGGGGTTTTAATTATTACCGCCAGCCATTACACAAAACTCTTGAGATTGATAATGATTATACTACCGAAGAATTAGTAACACTTTCAGAAATACTCATCAGCAGATCCAATGAACTGCATGATCATTTAGCTGAAAATGATTCGGCTTCCGTACAATTTAAACTTTCAAAAAATGAGCTCTTCCGAAGAACTATTGAAGGTTATGATCATATAGCTCTGAATTATCCTGAATTAAACTATCAAGGGAATTCACTGAAGAGATCGATTTACAGTATTCCTCTAAGCTATATGGGTTTTAACGGTTATCTAAATCCTTTGACCAACGAAGCACAGCTGAACAGTATTATTGTTCCTTACAAAATACCCACTACAGCCAGCCACGAAATAGGACATCAATTGGGTTTCGCCAAAGAAAATGAAGCAAATTTCATCGCCTGTCTGGTCACTATGAACCATACAGATCCTCATTTTAGATATTCCGGCTATACTTTTGCTTTGAGTTATTGTTTGAGTGAAATCTTCAGAAGAGATAAAGAGGAAGGAGACCGGTTACTGGAGAGCATGAACCCTGGAATCATTGAGAATTATCGGGAAGTACAGGAATTCTGGCTTGAGCATGAGAATCCATTAGAGCCAATCTTCGCTGCGACCTATAATCGCTATTTAATCGCCAATAATCAGGCCGGAGGTATGAAAAGTTACAGTTATGTGGTGGCACTACTCGTTAATTACTATAAAGATTCAAGAAACGACCTGTAGGAAGATTAACAGTTCTGCTATTTTTAGTACTTTAAGGCTCTTAAAATTTTAATCAATCTATATTTCCAAAAACTACCCACTTTTATGAAATTAAAATTTCTGCTTTTGGGAATAGTCCTGAGTGTTAGCTCTGCATATGCACAGGATTATTTCCCAAAGAACGATGGTGTTAAAACAGAAAACACCAATTACACCGTCTTTAAAAATGCCAGGATTCACGTGGATCCAAAGACAACCATTGAAAACGGAATGTTTGCCATTCAGGATGGAAAAATAACTGCTGTTGGAAAGAATATTTCTATTCCAAAAAACAGTATCGTGGTTGACCTTGCAGGAAAAGAGGTATATCCTTCTTTTATTGACCTCTATTCAAGTTTTGGAATAGGTAAACCAAAACGCGTGGAAGGTGGAAACGGTCCGCAATATGATGCTAATCGCGAAGGTTTTTACTGGAACGATCATATTCGCCCAGAAACTAATGCGGTGGCTCATTTCAAGTATGATGCTGATGAAGCCAAAAAATTGCTGGAAGCTGGATTTGGTGCTGTAAATACTCATGTTCCAGATGGAATTGTACGTGGCTCTGGAATGCTGGTTGCTTTGACTCCTGAAGTTAGCGAAGGTGACCGAATTCTTGATGACAGATCTGCACAATACCTTTCTTTTGACAAAAGCGTTCTATCAAGGCAGTCCTACCCTACTTCTCTAATGGGTGCTACTGCACTTATTAGACAAACTTATATCGATGCCGACTGGTATGCGAAAGGGAATGCGAAGAATAAAGACCTTGCTCTGGAAGCTTTAAATAACAATAAGAATCTGGTTCAGATCTTTGCGTCAGATAATTTACTAAACGAATTTAGAGCAGATAAAGTAGGTGACGAATTTGGTATCCAATACGTACTCCTGGGAAGTGGGAAAGAATACCAGCGACTGGATAAAGTAAAAAGCTCCAATGCTACGTATATAATTCCGCTAAAATTCCCTGCAGCTTTTGATGTGGAAGACCCATATCTTACTAAGCATCTTGGTCTGGAAGAAATGAGAGAATGGAATCAGGCTCCTTCAAATTTAGCTATGTTAGAAGAACAGAAGATTCCATTCACGATCACTACACATGATATCGATCCCGCTAAAGATTTCAAATCCAATTTAATGAAAGCGATGGAATTTGGATTGACCAAAGAAGCAGCTTTAGCGGCTCTAACTACTATACCTGCTAGAACACTGGGCCAGGAAGGGAAGATTGGTACGATTAAAGAAGGTGCCTGGGCAAATTTCCTGATCACTTCCGGAGACTTTTTTGATAAGGAAACGACCTTATTTGAGAACTGGATTCAGGGAGAGAAGAAGGTGCTTAATAGTATGGACGTTACCGATATAACCGGGAAATACGACCTGAAACTGGACGGAAAAACCTATACGCTGGCGATCACCGGAGAACCGGCTAAGCCAAATGCTGAAGTGACCTTAGATGAGACCAAAATTGGATCAAAACTGAGCATTTCAGAAAACTGGATGAATTTATTGATCTCTTCTCCAGACACTACTAAGACCGAATTCATTAGGCTTGTGGCGAACGTTCCAACAAATTCGAAGAATTTTTCAGGGAAGGCAATTCTACCTGGTGGCAGGGAAACCCGTTTTGAGGCTACTATGAAAGACGCCAAAAAAGAGGATGAAAAGAAAGATGAAGAGAAAAAAGAAGAGGATAATACCCGTGAGTTGATCGCGGTAACCTATCCAAATGTTGCTTATGGCTTTAAGGAAAGACCAGAGCAGGAAGATGTACTTTTCAAAAATGCTACCGTGTGGACCAGCGAAGATGAAGGTGTTCTTGAAAATACCGATGTACTTGTAAAGGACGGAAAGATCGTTAAGGTTGGAACAGACCTTAATGTCGGCAGAGCAAAAATTATCGATGCAACCGGTAAACATCTTACTGCCGGGATCATTGATGAGCATTCACATATCGCAGCATCAGATATTAATGAAGCAGGCCATAATTCTTCTGCTGAAGTGACTATGGAAGATGTAGTTGATCCTACAGATATCAATATTTACCGTAACCTGGCTGGTGGTGTTACGACCATTCAGTTATTACATGGATCTGCAAACCCAATTGGAGGTAGATCTGCGATCCTGAAATTAAAATGGGGAGCTCCTGCAGATGATTTGATCTTCGAACAGGCTCCGCCTTTTATAAAATTTGCACTCGGCGAAAACGTAAAACAATCAAACTGGAGTGGAAATCGCTTTCCGCAGACAAGAATGGGTGTGGAACAGGTATTTATAGATTACTTCAGTCGAGCTAAGGCTTATGAAAAAGAGAAGCAGGCTGCAGGAGACAATTTCAGAAAAGATCTTGAAATGGAAACTCTTGTGGAGATCCTTAATGGCGAACGTTTTATCACTTCCCATTCTTATATCCAGAGTGAGATCAATATGTTGATGAATGTTGCTGAAATGTTCGATTTTAATATCAACACGTTCACTCACATCCTTGAAGGTTACAAGGTGGCAGATAAAATGAAAGAACACGGTGTTGGAGCTTCAACATTCTCAGACTGGTGGGCCTACAAATACGAAGTGAACGATGCTATCCCTTATAATGCAGCGATCATGAACGATGTTGGCATCACCGTAGCTATTAATAGTGATGATGCCGAAATGAGTCGCAGACTTAACCAGGAAGCTGCTAAAAGTGTGAAGTATGGTGGAATGAGCGAAGAAGACGCCTGGAAAATGGTTACGATCAATCCTGCAAAATTACTACATGTAGATGATTTAGTTGGTAGTATCAAAACCGGAAAACAGGCAGATCTTGTCCTTTGGAATGATCATCCACTTTCTATTTATGCGGTTCCGGAGAAAACAATGGTAGAAGGTGTTGTTTATTTTGATAAGGATAGAGATCTGGAACTTCGCAAGGAAATTCAGAAAGAAAGAAGCAGTCTTGTAAGCCAAATGCTGAAGGAAAAGAACAGTGGAGTTAAAACACAACCAGTGAAAAAGAAAGAAAAGCAGCATGTACACTGTGATCTTTTAGAAGCTGTAAAATAATATATTGAAGATGAAAAAATTAAATTTATATATAGGATTGCTGAGCTTACTTTTCTGCGGAAATAGTTTTGCACAGCAAACCCCGGCACCAGAACAGGCGGAAGCTATCAGCATTGTTGGTGCTACCGCTCATATTGGAAATGGTGAAGTAATCGAGAATAGCCTAATTATTCTTGAGGACGGCAAAATTACTGAGATCATAGCCGCAGACCTCACCAAAAGACAATATCCAGGCAAACAGATCGATGCTACAGGAAAACATGTATATCCAGGAATTATAGCTCCGAATACCACGCTTGGACTGGTAGAGATCGCTTCTGTAAAAGCTACGGAAGATCAGGATGAAATGGGTGATATGCTTCCCAATGTAAGAAGCCTGATCGCCTATAATACAGAAAGTAAGATCGTAGAATCCATGAGACCAAACGGTGTACTTCTGGGACAGGTGGTTCCTCGAGGCGGGTTGATCTCCGGAACTTCTTCCATCGTACAATTTGATGCATGGAACTGGGAAGATGCTACTGTAAAAGCTGATGATGGTCTGCATATCAACTGGCCCGATTCATTTAGACGTGGTCGCTGGTGGAGAGGTGAAGACCCGGGGCTTAAGCCTAATAAAGAGTATACCGAAGAAATTCAGAAATTATCAGATTTCTTCGCTTCCTCAAAAGCTTATTTAAATGGTCATAGAAATGATCAAAACCTGCCATTCTTAGCCATGGAAAAAATTTTTAGCGGAGATAAAAAGGTATTTATACACGCTGATGGTGAAAAAGAAATCCTGGATATTATTCAGTTCAAAAAAGAAAATGAGCTTTCTTCTGTAGTAATTGTTGGAGGTTACGACGCGCTTGCGATCGCTTCAGAATTGAAAAATGCAGAGATCCCGGTATTGGTGAACAGACCACACAGCACTCCAGATAATGCTTACGAAGATTACGACCAGCCATATAAACTGGCAAAATTACTGCATGATGCAGGAGTCGTGGTTGGATTGGAAAGCAGCGGACAAATGGAACGTATGAATACCAGAAATCTACCTTTCTATGCTGGAACGGTAGCTGCATTTGGTATGGACAAAGAAGATGCTCTAAGTCTTATTACTGCCAACAATGCAAAGATCCTTGGAATTGATAGTGATTACGGAACTCTCGAAAAAGGGAAATCTGCGACTCTTTTCATTTCTGAAGGTGATGCACTCGATATGCGTACCAATATTCTATCTCATGCATTTATAGACGGAAGGGAACTAAGCCTGGAGACACATCAAACTGAACTTTGGAAACGCTATTCCAAAAAATACAGCGAGCAGGAATCCAAGTAATTAAACTAATTTCAAAGTTGCCCGAAGGACTGGAATGGAAATGCTGCGAAGCTTCCACTCTACTCTTCGGGCAACTTTTTTTATGCCTAATATCTACTTACTTTTGCAAATATGTTGAAAAAAATCACCAGTCTGCAGAACAAGGAAGTGAAGTGGCTGCTTCAATTGCAGGAAAAATCAAGAATTAGAAGAAAGGAAAATGCATTTCTTGTTGAGGGCTTGAGGGAAACAAGTCTTGCCGTAGCGCATCACTATGAACTGCTTCACCTGTATTATGTTCCTGAAAAGATAGAATTTCAGGAGGTGCTTGATCTTGTAAAGAAAGGCGATCAACATACAGAACAGATCACTGAACTTTCCCAGGAAGTATACGAGAAAATCGCTTATAGAGGTAGTACCGAAGGAGTCATTGCCGTTTTTCGTACCCTTGAAAATAAACTGGAAGATTTAGACTTCATCTCAACCTCTCCTTTGATATTGGTCGCTGAAGCACCGGAAAAACCAGGAAATATTGGCGCTATCCTAAGGACTGCCGATGCTGCTGCGGTAGACGCGGTCATTATTGCAAACCCTAAAACAGATCTCTATAATCCGAATATCATCAGAAGTAGCGTAGGTTGTGTTTTCACAAACAGGATTGCCACCGGGGAAACTTCAGAAATCATAGAATTTCTTCGGAATAAGAATATTAATGTTTATGCAGCCATTTTACAGGCCGCCAAACCTTACCACGAAGTTGATTTGAAAGGACCAACCGCAATTGTCGTGGGAACCGAAGCCACAGGGCTTAGCGAAGAATGGCGCGAACAATCTCTTCAGAATATTATTATTCCCATGCAGGGTGCTATCGATAGTATGAACGTATCGGTCGCAGCTGGTATTCTCATTTTTGAAGCACGAAGACAACGGGGCTTTAATCTTTAAACTTTATAATTTGCAAGCTGAAACTCTTTATTATACCATCCTAGGAGTCGTGATCGCTGATTTTCTTTTCGACACCCTCCTTGATACGTTGAATGCCAAACATTTCGATGATCCTATACCCGCGGAACTGACAGATGTGTACGATGATGAGAAGTACGAAAAGTCTCAGCAATACAAAAAAGAACGTTTTAAGTTTGGCCTGCTCTCCTCTGGTTTTTCAGTAATTCTTACGATACTTTTTCTGGTTTTCGAAGGCTTTGCCGCGGTAGATGTTATTGCACGTGAGTTTTCAAGCAATCCTATTGTGATAGCTCTTATATTCTTCGGCATCATCATCATTGGCAGTGACCTGCTTACAACCCCTTTTTCCTGGTATAGCACCTTTGTAATTGAAGAAAAATATGGATTTAATAAGACCAGTGCTAAAACATTTATAATAGATAAATTAAAAGGTCTCTTAATGACCATGATCGTGGGTGGTGGGATCTTAGCTTTGATCGTTTGGTTCTATCAAATAGCAGGTGAAGATTTCTGGTGGTATGCATGGATAGTAGTATCTGTCTTCGCTGTTTTCATGAATATGTTCTATGCAAAATTGATCGTTCCGCTTTTTAATAAGCAAACCGCTCTGGAATCAGGTAGTTTGAGAACTAAAATCGAAGCTTATGCGCAGAAAGTAGGATTCCAGCTGGATAATATCTTTGTAGTCGATGGCTCCAAACGTTCCACTAAAGCCAATGCTTATTTTTCCGGTTTTGGTTCAGAAAAAAGAATTACCTTATATGACACTTTGATCAATGATCTGGATGAAGAAGAGATCGTCGCAGTCCTGGCACACGAGGTTGGTCATTATAAAAAGAAACATATTGTTTTCAATTTAATTGCTTCAATAGCTACTACAGGATTCACTTTATGGCTACTATCCTTGTTTGTAGGTAGTCCCGTACTATCTTCAGCATTAAGCGTAAGCGATCCAAGTTTTCATATTGGCCTGATTGCCTTCGGAATATTATATAGTCCGATTTCAGAAGTAACCGGTCTTGTTATGAATTACATTTCGAGAAAGTTTGAATACCAGGCTGATGATTATGCGAGTAAAACCTACAACGCACAATACCTGATAAGTAGTTTAAAAAAGTTATCCGGAAATACATTGAGCAACTTAACTCCTCATAAAATCTATATTTTCGTACATTACTCACACCCGAGTTTACTGCAAAGATTTCAGAATTTGAAGGCACGTATTTAGTTGTTTACTTTTTATCTTAATTGTACTTTTAACTTATGACCGAGGCTGCGATAGAAAAAGAGAACAAGCAAATTGCAAGGCAATACAAGGAATTGCTACGCATAAGCTACCAAACCCTTTCCGAAGATGACAAGAAACTCATTCGAAAGGCGTTTGATACTGCGGTAGATGCACATAAGGATCAGCGCAGAAAATCTGGTGAAGCTTATATTTTCCATCCAATAGCGGTCGCGAAAATAGTAGCTTCAGAGATTGGACTGGATGCAACTTCGATCGCTGCTGCACTTTTGCATGATGTGGTGGAAGACACGGAATACACCCTTACTAACATCGAAAAAATGTTTGGGGAGACCGTGGCCAAGATCGTCGACGGACTCACCAAAATTTCCAGTCTTAAAAAAGATAAGGATGTTTCGCTACAGGCGGAAAACTTCCGTAAAATGCTGCTTACGCTCAACGATGATGTTCGCGTTATTATTATCAAGATTGCAGACCGCTTACATAATATGCAAACGATGGATGCCATGCGTCCTGATAAGCAGATTAAAATTGCTTCGGAAACCTTATATATTTATGCTCCTCTCGCACACAGGATTGGACTTTACAACATAAAAACCGAATTGGAGGATCTTGGTTTAAAGTATACAGATCCTGAAGTATACCACGATATCTTAAAGAAGATCAAGGAAAGTAAGGAAGATCAGGATAATTATATCAAGGCATTTAGCCGCGTGATCGAGGATTCTCTGGACAAGGAATCCCTGGACTATAGTATTAAAGGGAGACCAAAATCCATTTATTCCATCAACCGGAAGATCCAGACTCAGAATATTAGTTTTGACGAGATCTATGATAAGTTTGCGATTAGGATCATTTATAAAAGTGAACCATCACAGGAGAAATTCCTGGCGTGGAAGATCTATTCCATAGTAACCGATCACTTCCGTCCCAACCCTACTAGATTAAGAGACTGGATCTCATCTCCAAAATCTACAGGATACGAAGCTCTGCATATTACTGTAATGGGACCAAAAGGCAGATGGGTGGAAGTACAGATTCGAAGTGAACGAATGAATGAGATCGCAGAGAAAGGGTATGCGGCTCACTATAAATACAAACAGGGGGATGACAATAAAGAGGAACGAGGTTTTGAAGAATGGGTAACCAGACTTCAGGAAGCACTTGAGAATCCAGATGTGAATGCCGTTGACTTTGTAGAACAGTTCAAACTTAACCTGTATTCAAAAGAGATTTTTGTCTTTACACCTCAGGGAGATCTTAAATCTCTTCCGAAGGGATCCACACCATTAGACTTTGCTTTCAGCATTCATACAGAAATTGGATTGCGAACTCGAGGTGCTCGTGTAAATAGCAAACTGGTTCCTTTAAGTCACGAATTAAAAAGTGGCGACCAGGTGGAAATTATCACTTCAGATAATGCTCAGCCTAATGTGAACTGGCTGGATTATGCAACTACCGCAAGAGCCCGTGCAAAGATCAAATCTTCCTTGAAAGATGAGAAGAAAGAGATCGCAGAGGAAGGAAAGGCTGTGCTGGCAAGGAAACTAAAAGCTCAGAAAATTCAGTTTAATGAGAAGTCCATCAACGAACTTGTTGTATTCTTTAATCTGAAAACGAGTCTTGATCTTTTCTATCGCGTAGGTATTGGAAAGATCGACAATCAGTTGCTTAAGGATTTCGCAAATTCCCGAAGCAATTCTCTGGTTAGCTATTTCAAAAGTAAGATCAAAAAACCACAGGTAGCAGCCGATATTAATAAGGATGAGATCACTGCTAAGTATGATCAACTGGTGTTTGGTAAGGAAGAAGAGAAACTGGATTATAAATTAGCGAATTGCTGTAATCCTATTCCAGGAGATACCGTCTTCGGATTCATTTCTGTAAACGACGGCATTAAGGTTCATAAGAAAGATTGTCCAAATGCATTGCAACTACAATCCAATTACGCCTACAGGATCATCCAGGCGAAATGGATTGACAGTTCTCAACAGGACTTCCAGTCGGTCATTAAATTACAGGGAATTGATAATCTTGGATTGGTAAGTGAGATAACTAAAGAGATCTCAAGTAACATGGGTGTGAATATGAAAAACCTGAATTTTGACAGTTCAGATGGTATTTTCAATGGAAGAATTACGCTGGTGGTGAAGAACAATAATAACCTGAATACGATCATCCAGCGACTGAAAAAAATTAACGGCATAGACAAGGTAAGCCGTGAATAAACTTTTACCTTTGCAAGGCAATTATGAGCAAAAAAGTCGTAAATAAAAACGATCAGGCGGTCGTAAAAAACGTTTTCACGAAGTATCTTGAAGACAAGGGACATCGGAAAACACCCGAACGTTTCGCTATTCTTCAGGAGATCTATAATTCTGAAGATCATTTCGATATTGAGTCTTTGTATATAATGATGAAGAACAAGAAATATCGGGTGAGCCGGGCAACACTATACAACACGATCGAACTCCTACTGGAGTGCGGACTGGTTAGAAAACATCAGTTTGGGCAGAATCAGTCACAATACGAGAAATCATATTTTGACCGGCAGCACGATCATATCATACTTACAGATACAGGAGAAGTTATTGAATTCTGCGATCCAAGGATACAAAGTATCAAGCAAACGATCGAAGAAGTTTTTGATATTGAAATCAATAAACACTCTCTGTATTTCTACGGAAACAAAAAATCAACCAACTAAGTTTAAGAATTCATGGCTGTAGATTTACTACTAGGTCTTCAATGGGGTGACGAAGGAAAAGGCAAAATTGTCGATGTACTTACCTCCAAATACGATATTATTGCCAGATTCCAGGGTGGTCCAAATGCAGGACATACTTTGGAGTTTGATGGACAAAAACACGTTTTACACACGATACCTTCAGGAATATTTCATGATGATAGCATCAATCTTGTTGGAAACGGCGTAGTGATAGACCCGGTAATCTTTAAAAAAGAACTGGACAATCTTGCCAAACATGGAATAGATTATAAGTCTAAACTATTAATCTCCAGAAAGGCACATCTTATTCTTCCAACCCATAGATTGCTTGACGCTGCTTCTGAAGCTTCAAAAGGCAAAGCTAAGATTGGGTCTACTTTAAAAGGAATTGGTCCAACTTATATGGATAAAACCGGTAGAAATGGTTTACGTGTAGGAGATCTGGAAATGGCAGACTGGCAGGATCGCTATCGTGCACTTGCAGATAAGCATGAAAAGATGATCGCATTCTATGATGTGGATGTACAGTATGATCTTAAGGAACTCGAAAAAGAATTCCGTACTGCGATTGAAACTTTGAAAGAACTTACTTTTATTGACAGTGAAGATTACCTTCACAAGTCTATGAAAAATGGAAAATCAATCCTTGCTGAAGGTGCCCAGGGCTCTTTACTGGATATTGATTTTGGAACATACCCATTTGTAACCTCTTCCAACACTACTGCGGCCGGTGCATGTACCGGGCTTGGAGTAGCACCACGCGAGATCGGGGAAGCATTTGGAATTTTTAAAGCCTATACCACCAGAGTTGGTAGCGGCCCATTCCCTACTGAACTTTTCGATGAGACAGGAGAAAAGATGGGACGAATAGGTAATGAATTTGGAGCTACTACAGGACGAAAGAGAAGATGTGGATGGCTGGATCTGGTTGCATTGAAATATGCGGTCCAGGTAAATGGGATCACCCAGTTGATTATGATGAAAGGTGACGTACTTAGTGGTTTTGATACTTTAAAGGTATGTACCGCCTATAAATACAAAGGTGAAACTATTGATCATCTACCATTTAATATAGAACCTGAAAATCTTGAGCCGGTCTATACCGAGATGAAAGGCTGGAAAGAAGATCTTACTAAAATGACTGATGCCAGCACGCTTCCAAAAGAATTCAACGACTACGTTGAGTACCTTGAGCGAGAACTGGAAACACCAATTACCATTGTATCGGTAGGTCCAGACAGAAGTCAGACGATTCAAAGAAGCTAATACAAAGTTATTTTATATATCAAAAAGCCCCTGTGTGGGGCTTTTTTTGTTTTTTATTTCTACAAGA
>NZ_CAJWRQ010000059.1 GCF_913046405.1 uncultured Christiangramia sp. | reverse complement strand
TGCTTGATTTAAAAAATAATTTATTATCTTTTTTAATATACTTGGTAAGTTCTCCGCCACTAGTAACGATGTATGATTTGCAATCTTTTTCTACAAGAAAATGAGCTAACATCAGAGAATTTAGACGCAATTGTTCTTGGGAACAATGGAGACAACAGGTTTGATGTTTATTATCATAATCTGCAGCAAGGTCTTTTAAGAAATGTTCCACAGCTCGCCTATAAATCTCTGGCCGGAGATAACAATTCTATTTCAGCAATTGGTTTTGCACTAGGGATTTCTATCCTTCAGCATCAAGAAATTCCGAAGAAATTCAGGCTAAATTCAAAGTCGGCTTCAATTTTCAACCGAATTTTGGTCTATAACCAATATCTTGGTAGAAATCACGGATTCATCTTACTGGAAAGTCTTGAAATATAAAATACTTCGAATCATCTTCAGCTTTATACTGCTTGGAAGCGTTCTGGGTGCTCTAAATGAGTACTGGTCTGGGTGGTTCATTCTGCTGGTGGCGGTGATATACATTAGCACGATCCTTATACTGTCCACAAATATTCGCATTAATTTTTTTCAGAATTCGATACATTCCGCAGTGGGAAAGGAAGGAGTAGGACTAAGTTTTGATGATGGTCCGCACCCAAATACTTTAAAGATTCTGGATATCCTGGATGAATATGAGGTAAAGGCATTGTTCTTTTGCATAGGGAAAAATATAGCGGAATATCCCGAAATCTACAGGGAAATCATAAAACGAGGTCATGTGGTGGGTAATCATACCTTTTCACATTCGCGAAAATTCGGTTTTCTCTCAACTCACGCGATCATTTCTGAAATTCAGCAATGTGATCGTATTGCTACGGAAGTAGCTGGTTTAAAAACAAAATTGTTCCGGCCACCATTTGGAGTTATCAATCCCAAGGTTTCCAGGGCAATTCTGGCTACCGGTCACATTACTGTAGGATGGAGTGTACGGTCTTATGACGCGATCACCAGCTCGCCGGATAAGATATATCAAAGAATTACAAAAGATCTAAAAGCCGGGGATTTGATACTTTTACACGATAATATCCCTCAAAGCGCTAAAGTCTTGGAACAGTTATTGGTATTTTTGAAGCAGAAAAATTTAACGGCAATCAGGCCAGATCACTTACTTGATATCGATGCGTATTCTTAAATTCATTTTTATACTTTTTAGTTGCCAGCTCTTCGCTCAGAATGCGACCTTTTCTACTTCGGAAGCTAAAGCTTTTAAAGAGTCGGTTTCCACTAAAGCAGAGACCATTGAAAATCTTGAGGCAGATTTCAGGCAGCTGAAGTTTATGAAAACCATGGAAAAGACTGTAGAAAGTGATGGTCATATTTGGTATGCTTCTCCTGGGAAACTTAAATGGTCATATACTTCTCCTTCCGATTATGAGTTGCTGTTCAAAGATTCGAGTTTATATATCGTTGAGGATGGTAAAACCAGGAAAATGAATACTGGAAACAGCGAATTTTTCGAAAAAATGGGGGAACTTGTTGAAGGAAGCTTTAATGGTCGCATTCTGGAAATGGATGAATTGTTTAGAACAGACTTTGCCAGGGAGGGAAAATTTGTAAAAGCTACGGTTACTCCAAAGGATGAGAATTTAGCTGAAATGTTCTCTGAGATAAGGATATTCTTCAATGCTGAAAAATATATTGAAAAAGTAAAGCTTATAGAACCTTCAGGCGATTTTACCGAGATTAAAATGAGTAATTTTAAGACCAATCAGAACATACCTGCTTCGGTATTCGATCATAAATAAGAAATTTTGAAAGATTTTTATACTGTTACCAAGTCTGAAAAAGACAATGATACCACGCGAACAAGCCTGAAGGTCAATGCGGAGCATGAACTTTACAATGGACATTTTCCTGGAAGACAGGTAACCCCGGGAGTTGTGCTCATGCAATTATTTAAGGAGGAGGCAGAAAGAATTTCAGAAAAAAAGCTTAGTCTTAAGAGGGCAAGCAATGTAAAGTTTACTGCAGTTTTTAATCCTACAGATAATGATGAACTCATTCTGGAATCAAAATTAGAAAAGCAGGGAACTTACTACGAGCTTAAAGGCATAGCGAAAAGTGAAACTGGGATTATTACTAAGATCAACGCGCTTTACGAGGTGATATAAATTTGTCCTGGCATAGGCAATTACTCTTTATTTAAATCATATTTTTGCATTAAAGCCAACAATTTGGGTACACTGCCTATTCTTCAAGAACGTTTTGATGCACTAAGTTGCGGTGTTATTGTTCCTACTTACAACAATGATCATTCGCTTCGTACTTTTCTTACCGAATTAGTTACTTATACCCGCAATATCATCGTTATTAACGATGGATCGACAGATACGACCAATGAGATTTTAAAGGATTTTGAATTCCTGGATATTGTATCGCATGATACTAACAGAGGTAAAGGTATTGCCTTAAAAACAGGTTTTAGAAGAGCAGAGGAGAAGGCTTACGAGTATGCGATCACTATAGATTCAGATGGGCAACATTATCCGGCAGATCTGGAGAAGTTCCTGGTAGAACTCGAAAATAGGAAAACTGGCGATCCTGAACTACTACTGGTAGGCGATCGAAATATGGCGCAGGCAGGGATCCCGGGGCAAAGTAGAAAAGGCAATAGATTTTCCAGTTTCTGGTATTTGGTAGTAACCGCCCAGGAATTAAAGGATACTCAAAGTGGTTACCGACTGTATCCCGTTCGGCTTATTAATTCTTTAAGACTGATCACCTGGAAATTCGAATTAGAGATCGAGGTGTTGGTGAAGTCGGCATGGAAAAAAGTTGAAGTAAAAAATATACCTATAAGGATTCACTACGATCCAGGAGAGCGGGTGACTCACTTCCGCCCATTCTGGGATATTGTACGTATCGTCTTTTTATACATGTACTTTGTATTGATCAGTTTCTTTTACATCCATCCAAGGAATAAATATCGTGAATTCAAGCAAAAGGGGATCAGTAGATTTTTTAGAGAGGATATTATAAGAGATCAGGATTCTCCTCAAAGAAAAGCATCCGCCATCGCTTTGGGAATATTTGTAGGGATCTCACCATTTTGGGGTTTGCATACCTTACTAGTTTTTACACTAGCAACCCTAATGAAAGTTAATAAGGCCATAGCCTTTTTATTTAGTAATATAAGCATACCGCCTTTTATTCCGTTAATTCTCTATTTAAGTTATCAGTTAGGGAATTTTGTTATGGGGAATGGTTTTGACTGGCAATTGAACCTCGAGAATTTTGATTCGGGAAAAGATCTTTTCATAGGTTTAACTCAATATTTAATTGGTAGCATAGTCCTGGCAATTATTAGTGCAGCACTTACGTGGATCATGTTTTACTGTCTGTTCTCCATTCTGAAATCTAAACAACCAGCAAATAATTAATGTCTAGATTTTTTCTGAAAATTCATGAATTCTTGAATCGGCATAAAAGCCTGGCGTTGATCATTGCAGTTCTGTATCTCGGCCTTATGTCCTTTCTTGCTTCAGGCATTAAGTTAGAAGAGGATATAACCAAACTAGTGCCGTCTGGAAATGATCAGGATCTGGTGAAAACCATACTGGAAGAATCGAAGTTTTCAGATAAGATCATCTTTCGGGTGAAGGCTGAAGAAAATACAGATCGGGATAGCCTGGTGGCTTATGCCAACGAAATATCTGAGTTCTTGAACACAGAGCTTTCAGAATATGTTGCTGGTGTCAAAGGAAAAATTCCGGAACAGGACATCAAACAAATCTATAATTTTGTTCAGTCCAATTTACCCATCTTCTTAAATGAACAGGATTACGTAATCATTGATCAAAAGACCGATGCAGACAGTATAGCTGCAAGTATCGAATCTGGTTACAAGCAATTAATATCACCCACTGGATTTGTGACTAAAAATTATTTTCTCTCAGATCCTCTTAGTATTACAAGACTTGGTTTGGCACGTTTGCAGGAATTGCAGGTTGGAGACCAGTATGTGCTATATCAGAACTATATAATGACAAAGGATCAAAAGAATATTCTGTTCTTCATAGATCCCGTCTATCCTGCATCAGAATCGAACAGGAATAAACAGTTTACAGCGAAACTGGAAGCTAAGATCGAGTCGCTGGATGCTCGCTATAATACTATAACAGGAGATTATTTTGGCGGACTCCGTTACTCGGTAGCCAATGCAGAACAAATAAAACAGGATGTCCGAACTACTGTAATAATTGCGGTTACGGTATTGCTCATTTTACTGGTGGTTTATTACAGGAAATTTTATGTTCCAATTTTGCTATTTCTACCCAGTATTTTTGCCGGAATCACGGCTGTAGCCATTCTTTATATTTTACAGGGATCAGTTTCGGCTATAAGCCTGGGAATTGGTGCGATTCTTTTGGGTATTACGCTGGATTACTCCTTACATATTTTAACGCATCTTCGAAATAGTTCAAATATTGAAAAACTGTATAAAGATATTACGAAGCCAGTCATTATGAGCAGTCTCACCACGGCGATCGCATTTATGTGCCTGGTTTTTGTAAAAAGTGAAGCTTTGCGTGATCTGGGGATATTTGCAAGTTTAAGCGTGTTATTCTCTTCCTTCTTCGCCCTTGTGCTTATTCCTTTTCTATATACACCAGGGAATATTTACGCAAAAACAACGATTCTGGACAGAGTTTCTAGCCTGGATTATTCCAGAATTAGACCTTTGATATACTTGCTATCAGGATTATTTGTAGTGTCTCTTTTCTTCTTCAGCAAAGTGGAATTTAATGAAGATCTATCAGAACTAAACTACCAGCCGGAACATATTAAAAAGATAGAATTAGAGCTGGAAGGACTTGCTGGAAGATCCGGGAAAACTATCTTACTGGTGGCTTACGGAAACTCGCTGGATGAAGCTTTGTACAGGAATAATCAGTTATACCAGGATCTCAAAAAGTTCGAAAATGAAGGTGATATTGAAAACTTCAGTAGTATAGGAGGAGTAGTGCTTTCTACCGAAACCCAGGAATCCCGTATCGACAAATGGAACGGCTTCTGGACTGCTGAAAAACAGGATTCGGTAAAGAACAATATTCAAAAGACTTCAAAAATCTTTGGATTTAAATCGAATAGTTTTAGCAATTTCGATGAACTGCTGTCTAAAAATTATTCAAGTATAGGTCTCAAAGATTATGAGTTGGCCGGCTCACTATATATGCAGGATTTTGTATCCAATAATCCAGAAATTTCAACGGTTTCGAGCAGCGTTAATTTACCAGAAGATAAGGTTGAAAGATTTATTAGCTATTTCGAAAATGTTCCAGGAGTGGTAGCACTGGACAGAAAGGCGATCAATCAGAACTTTTTAGGAGATCTTAAAGCCGACTTTAATATCCTTATTCTCGCTTCAGTAGTGGCAGTTTTCCTGGTGCTGCTGGTATTTTATCAGAACTTGCTTCTAAGTGTGATCACCTTGCTACCAATCGCGATCACCTGGATCTGTTCCCTGGGAATCATGTATTTCTTTGGGATAGAATTCAACATTCTGAATATCATTATTTCGAGTTTCATCTTTGGACTTGGGCTTGATTACAGCATTTTTATTACTAATTCATGTCTCAAAGAATATGAAACTGGTAAATCTGAATTAAAAACCTATCAGGCATCCATCATTCTGTCGGTTATCACAACATTGCTGGGAATAGGGGCTCTGATTTTCGCTAAACATCCTGCTCTGAAATCCATTTCGATCGTTTCAATTATTGGAGTGCTTACAGCGGTTTCGGTAAGTTTCATACTTCAGCGCAGTTTATTCAGAAAATTGATCTTTCAGCAATATGGATCATTATCCTTCAGAAGAAATAATAAAAACGCTGTTTCTGAAAAACTTTATCATAAAGATGCAATTCTGAAGCATTACCGCTATCATTCAACTTATTCCGAAGCTAAAGCTGAATTCAGGCAACAAAGAGAAAAGTTCTTAAAGATATCACGTTATCTTGCTGAAGTAGATGATCTCCTTGTTCTGAATTCGGGAATAGGAATTTTGCCTTTATTTATCAAGATCAAGTATCCTCAAAATGAAGTGTATAGCCTTGAATTCGAAGAATCGAAAAGAGTAGCGGCAAAGAATGCCTATAGATTAAGAGATGATAAAATTCATATTCTTGAAAGTGCTCAGGATCTTCCATTGCTTCGTAATTATATTATTCAGGGAGATACTCACGATTCTGCACTAATCAAAGATCTTTCTAAAAGTGCCGATTTAATGATATTTCTGGATTCTGAAATGAAAACTCGCTGGTTGCTTGATCAAAATTTTGAACTTACCTATCGACAGAATGATATTTTAATCTACCGAAAACTGATTTAGATGAAGAAGTTTATTCTACATATCCTCATTTTATTTGTTTTCAATTCCTGCGGAATTAAAAAGTCCATGGATCACAAGCCAGATCTCAGCTGTTTTGAACAAATTGATACCACAAGAATAAAACATTCAGATAGTCTATACACTTTGGGGAATAACCAGCTCTACCAGAACGATCTTGGCGTATGGGAAATGTATCTCGAAGGTAATGCCCTGGAAAGGGGAGTTGCTCATGGAAGTCTGGGACGGGAGCTTATACACCATCAGGAAAAAGCATTTATGTCTAAGCTGGAAGAAATGGTACCTTCAGAAGATTATAGAGGCTTCCTGAAAACATTTGTTAGTTGGTTCAACCGGAAACTGTACCTCCATGTTTCTGAAGAATATAAACAGGAGATCTATGGGGTTTCAAGGTACAGCCTGGAAAAGTATGATGATTTCGCACCTGCTTATATTCGCATGTTATATTTTCATGGAGCGCATGATATTGGACATGCTTTACAGGACCTAATGCTGGTGGGATGTACAAGTTTTGCAGCCTGGGACGAAAAAACCAGCGATGGAGAATTATTAATAGGTCGGAATTTTGATTTTTATGCAGGTGATGATTTTGGAGAACAAAAGATCGCCGCATTCGTAGCGCCGAATAAAGGTCACAGATTTATGATGTACACCTGGGGCGGGATGATAGGGGCATTAAGTGGTATGAACATGCAGGGAATCACCGTGACTATCAATGCCGGGAAATCCAGAGTGCCACTGGTTGCCAAAACTCCCATTAGTCTGTTAGCACGGGAAATTTTGCAATATGCCGGATCAATTGAAGAGGCAATTGCGATTGCGAAAAAACGTGAAGTGTTTGTTTCAGAATCGATCATGATTGGAAGTGGAGATGAAAAAAGAACGGTTTTGATAGAAGTGTCCCCTGGTAATTTTGGAGTATACGAAGTGGAGAATCATGATCAACTAGTTTGTAGCAATCATTTTCAAAGCGAAGCATATTCGAGTGATAGAAATAATAAGCTAACCCGTGAGGAAAGTCACACTCAATACCGGTACGACCGCATGCAGCAATTGCTTGAAAAGGAAGATAAATTGAATCCACTTAAGGCGGTTCAGATCCTTAGGGATCGGCAGGGTCTGGACGAGCAGTCGATTGGAATGGGTAATGAAAAAGCAATTAACCAGCTCTTAGCGCATCACGGTATCGTTTTTAAACCGGCAGAACGGAAGGTTTGGGTAAGTTCAAATCCCTACCAGATGGGAGAATTTATACATTATGATCTAAATCAGGTTTTCTCAGATTATGGTCAGGGCATTAAGTCGGTTTCAGTTTCAACGAAGGAATTCAATATCCCGGCAAGTAGTTTTCTTCAAACTCAGGAATATCAGGACTACGAAGCCTTTAGAGTACTTGAAAGTAAAGTTAAAGGAGCATTATATAGCGCAAAATCTGTAGATGGGAATAAAGCCAGGCAACTTGTAAAACTTAATCCCGATTTCTGGGAGGCTTGGTATTTAGCAGGCAGAATCTATTATAAGAATAAGCATTATAAAAGTGCGTTGATCCATTTTAAGCAAGCCAGAAAAAGAGAGATTACAACCATTCCTGATTTAAAGCAAGTGGAGAAAATGATCAGGAAATCGACCAGAAAAATTTAATTTGAAGTGCAGGAGTCAGATCAAAAAACACAGTGGCAGAAAATTCAGCAACAGCTGAGCTATACATTCAGAACATCAAAATTTTATCAGAATGTTTTGCAGCAAAATTCTATCCAGGTCGATAGCATCACTAGTTATGTGGAGTTTTCAAAATTACCCATAACTACCAAAGAACAGCTGCAGCAATATAATGAGCATTTCATTTCCATTCCACAGGAAGATATCATAGATCATGTTACCACCAGCGGGACTCTTGGTGAGCCGGTTTCTTTCTATTTAAACGAACATGATCTAGACAGGCTCGCTGAGAATGAGTCACGTTCTTTCAAACTTGCCGGGATTACAAATCATGATAAAGTTTTGATCACTACAACGCTGGATCGAAGATTCATGGCGGGAATGGCTTATTTCCTTGGTCTTAGAAAATTAGGTGCTGGAGCGATTAGAACCGGAGGTGGTTTGCCGGGATTGCAATGGGAAAGTATTTTCAGATTTAAACCGAAATATATCATTGCTGTCCCTTCCTTTCTTCTGAAACTCATTCAATATGCTGAAGAAAACCATATTGATTATCGAAAATCATCAATTCAGTCTGCAATATGTATTGGTGAACCGTTGCGAACTTCCAATTTTGAGCTAAATAGCCTGGGACAAAGAATTTCTTCCTTATGGGATATAGAGTTATTTTCGACTTATGCTTCAACAGAGATGGCTACTGCTTTTACGGAATGTAACCAGCATCAGGGCAATCATGTCCAGGAAGACCTTATTTATACTGAAATTCTTGATCAGGATGGCAATCATGTTGCTGATGGTGAAATAGGTGAGCTCGTAGTTACTCCATTAAATGTACAAAGTATACCGCTTATTCGTTTTGCCACAGGCGATATGCTGACTTATACCGATGCTCCTTGCGAATGTGGCAGGAAAGGAAGAAGGTTAGGACCAGTAATTGGCAGGAAGCAGCAGAAAATAAAATTAAAAGGCACCAGTCTTTATCCACAGCATATTATCGAAATATTAAATAGGTTTAACGAACTCGAAAATTTCATCATTGAAGTTTCTCTGGATGAAATTGGGGGTGACCGACTTAAAATTTTGATTCCGGAAAGTTTCAGGGAAATTGAAGGCCTGAAGGAGCATTTAAAAGCATTCTTAAACGTATTGCCAGAGATTGGCTTCAAAGATTCTAAAACTCTTCAACAACTCAAATTTCCGGTTAATAGTAGGAAACCAAAAATCTTTTACGATCTACGCTAAGTTTGCCTTTCTACAAAAGACTACAGTTTTCTCATTTTCCAGGTTTGTAGTGAAAAAGATATAATCATTTCCTCCATCCTGAATTTTGTATTTTTTCCGAATATTTTCTACTGAATCTGGGAAATTCCTGGTAGTAACATTTGCTTTTTTATTCTTCAATATCTTCTTTAGGTGCTTGTCTTTATAACTCTTAATATCAGTTATATGGAATATTCTTCCCGGAAATTCTTTAACCAGTGTTTCTGAAGTATAAAAATGAGAATGCTCATGCAGTTTTAGAATTCCAAAAGTGGTGCTGACTTCCGTAAATAATCCGCTTTTCATGATCGCGGCATTCGGTTCGTAGAGATAGTTTAAAGGTTTTGAAAGAACCGCATTCAAGGTTTTTACTTCTGTATCAAAACTAAATTTTTGCAACTTTTTTCCCTGGAAATTGAGGGTTGTCACTTTAAAATCAGACCTCCAGTTTTTTTCAAATAGCCAAAGCAGCTCCTTTACTTCATTGTTAACCGCTATGATATGAATCTCTTTAACAGAATGCAGTTCACGCAGTCCAGCTGTGATATCGAGAATAGGTGAAGTTTTTATAAGAATATGATCAGATTTTTCAAGTAGGAAATCGAGTTCTTCAGGAACATCTGGTGTACAATCTGATAAATGGTAGACTTTACCGCCATGTTCATCACGTCTCGCAGGATCTGCATAGATCCAGTCAAATTTCTGGTCATTTTGCTTTAGTATATCTAGGCTATCTCCATGATGCAAACAAATATTATAAGCTTCCAGTTCTTTGAAATTGTGCGCAGCAATTTCAAACAGCTCTTTATTCAATTCGTAATATTGAAAACTGTTGAATTTCTTTGCTAGGAAGTAAGTATCTATACCTAAACCTCCGGTGAGATCTGCCCCTGAAGAACCATTTACTAATCCTGATTTATATTCCGCAGTGATCTGTGAGGATGTTTGTTCCAGATTAAGCTTAGGAGGGTAAAGTATTCGCGGATTATTAAAAAACAGTGGAAATTTCTTCTCTGCAATGCGCCTGCCTTTTATCTGCGTTGCGATCTCCTGAATTTTAATATGGCTGAAAGGGCTACCTTTTAAAATGAGAGCAGGCAGATCCTTTTTTTGATTTTCCTTTATAAAACGTTGGACTTCTTCCTCTAAAAGCGCCTTTTGAAGCATCTAATTACAGATCTCTGGTTAGTCGTTTAACGATCTTGTATTCACTCAAAGATTCTTTAGCGATCACCTTAAGCGCTGTATAAAAAGGAACTGCGACTACCATTCCTGCAATCCCAAACATAAGTCCGGCGATCAGGATGATGAGGAATATTTCAAGTGGATGGGATTTCACGCTTGCACCAAATATCATGGGCTGGGAAATAAAGTTGTCAATTAGCTGACAAATTGCATAACCCATCATCACGTAGATCAATCTTGGAAGAATGATACTACTAAAATCTGCTCCAAGAAAACTGGAGATTACGAACAAAGCCATTAAAATACCTGCTAACAGTGGTCCCAGGTATGGAACAAGATTCAGGAACGCGCAAATAAAAGCGATGGCAATTGGATTATTGATCTCAAAGACACTAAGTAAAATAGAGTAGAGGAAAAACAACACTGTAATTTGCATGGTTAATCCCACAAAATACCGGCTTAGTAAAACCTTGATCTTATTAAAAACTCTTTGAAATTTCTTTTCTTCTCCATGATTGGCGAACACGAGGATGCTATTCAGCATTAACTTGGAATCTTTCAGGAAGAAAAAGGAAATGAAAATAATCGAAAATACAGCGATCATGGTTGTCCCCAATATTCCGAAGACATTATTTAAGAATTGCGGAATTAGACCAACATCGAAGTTTCGTACAAACTCACTTCGTTTTAGACCTTCAATTAAGTTCAGCTCGTTGACCCCTAAATAATTATTAACCTGATCGTTTAAGTCATTCAGATCGCTTTTGAAAGCTTCAATATCGATTTGACCTAAATATTTGCTTTGTTCAATAATGATCGGAACAAAAACGAAAATAATACCTACAAATATGGATAGGACCAGGAATAAAACGGTGATTACCGCTATCTGGTTGGGTAGTTTCAGCTTATTCCGAAGAAAGATCACGACAGGTCGACCAACTAGAGCTATGATTCCAGCAATGGCAATATAAACGATTACCGATTGGATTTCCCATAGAAAATAGAGTGCCAGCAGAATACCAATCATGATACCCACTGCTCGTAATATACCGTTCGCGAATTCTTTTGCTTTCACAGCGTAAATATATTATTTCTAACTTAACTGCGTAGAACTTTTGTAATTTCATACAAAGCAATTCCCAGCGATTGGGCGACATTCATGCTGCTATTCTTTCCAAACATCTCGATATGGTATGCACTATCACAGTTCTTTAGAATTTCTTCGGAAATGCCATGTCTCTCGTTTCCGGCTACTAAAAGTATTTTATTTGCCTCAAGATGAAAGTCTGAGATAGGCTTACTTTCTGAAGTGATCTCGACCGCGGTCATTATATATCCACTGCTCTTAAGATCACTAATAAACTGGGTTGCATCTTCGTAAATTTCAAAATCTACCGTGGTATGGGTGTTCCTGGCTGTTCTTTTTAATCGGTTACTGTTCAGATTCGGTGGTGTTCCATGAAAAATGAGCTTTTCAACACCAAATGCATCGGCAAGACGAAAGATACTGCCTATGTTCGCTTCACTGGTGATATTGTCTAGCAGTAAAATAACTGGAAATTGTCTGTTCTCAAAATTCGTGGTTTCGTGAGTAAGTTGCATAACTAGTTTTCGAATGCGTATTTGATGATGTTTGCCCCCATTTGCAGAGCTTTTAGACGAATCTCTTCCGGGTCATTATGAACTTCCTGACTTTCCCAACCATCACCAAGATCACTTTCTACGGTGTATAAAATCAGTAATCTCCCGTTCTCAAAGATTCCCATAGCCTGAGGTCTTTGCGCATCATGTTCATGGATTTTTGGAAGTCCGTTGGGGAATTTATACTGATTCCTGAAGATTTCGTGATCCACGGGGATCTCCTGAAGATTTTGTTCGGGAAATAATTCCTTTAATAATGGCCGGATAAACTCATCCATTCCATAATTGTCATCGATATGCAAGAATCCGCCACTAAATAGGTATTGCCTGAGGTTTTCTTTTTCAGCTTCGCTAAATACCACATTTCCATGTCCGGTCATATGTATAAATGGAAATTGAAATATATCACTACTTCCGGGCTCTACAGTTTCTGGTTTTTCATTCAGGGAAGTTTGTAAATTCGTGTTGCAAAATTTGATAAGATTGGGCAGAGCAGTTGGATTCGCGTACCAATCTCCTCCACCATTATATTTTAGAACAGCAATTTCCTGCGCATTTACCTCAACCGAAACGAGCACTAAAAAGAGAATTACAAATACGAACTTTTTCATGAATTTTGATTGATGAGTGCGACTGTGTGACATGCGGCAATCGCTGCAGTTTCAGTGCGTAACCTGCTTTCTCCAAGACTTATTTGCTGCCAGTTTTCTTTCATTGCGGTTTTTATCTCGTTGGGACTAAAATCTCCTTCAGGACCAATCAAAATATTGATGGTGCTATTGGCTTTCAGTTTATTCTGAAGATAGGGTTTCTTTTCGTCATCCTCGCAGTGCGCAATTAATCTCATACCTGGCATTTCTGTCTGCATCAATTCAGAAAAACTAACAGGATCGTTCAATTTGGGGAAATGCATGTGCAATGATTGTTTCATAGCGCTCAATAGCACTCGTTGATAACGTTCCAGCTTTACGGTTTTACGTTCACTATGATCACAAATAACAGGCGTAATTTCGTGAACACCAATCTCCATTGCTTTTTCCAGAAACCATTCATAGCGATCGTTCATCTTTGTAGGTGCAACGATCATATGTAAATAATAGGGTGGTGCTGGCTGACTTTCAAAAGAACTAATACTGGCGATACATTGCTTTATATCAGCCTGGATGATCTGAGCCTTGAATAGCATCCCAGTTCCATTAGTGATGCTTAACTCATCACCTTCGGTTTTTCGTAAAACTTTTACAATATGTCTGCTTTCATCCTTTTGAAAAATTACCTGATTATCGTTTTCTGAAATATCTGGATTGTAGAATAATTGCATATTATATTTTATATCTCGATTGCGCGGTTACCGAAAAATCGGCAAAATCTTTTTGTAAGTATTTGTGGTATCCTGCGATCCCGATCATTGCAGCATTATCTGTCGTGTACTCAAACTTCGGAATAAAACATTTCCAGCCCCATTTTTTTTCAGCATCAACTAAAGCCTGGCGTATTCCACTATTTGCAGAAACTCCGCCACCAATGGCCACCTGGTTGATACCGGTTTTTTTAACTGCCTTTTTCATTTTATCCATTAAAATACCTATGATAGTATATTGAATAGAGGCGCAGATATCTTTTAAATTCTTTACAACAAATTCAGGATCTTCTTTTGTTTTCTTCTGAATAAAATATAAAACGGCTGTCTTAAAACCACTAAAACTGAAGTTCAGGTCATCAACTTTCGGCTTCGTAAATTCAAAAGCTTTTGGGTCGCCTTCCCTGGCGTATTTATCTATTAAAGGGCCTCCTGGATAGGGTAGTCCCAAAATTTTTGCGCTTTTATCGAAAGCTTCACCTACTGCATCGTCCAGGGTTTCGCCAATAACTTCCATGTCAAAATAATCTGAAACCTTTACGATTTGGGTATGTCCACCGCTTATGGTCATCGCCAGAAATGGAAACTCAGGTTTGTCGAATCCTTCCTCTTCAATAAAATGTGCCAGAATATGAGCCTGCATATGGTTGACCTCGATTAATGGAATTTCCAGACCCATTGCGAGTGACTTGGCAAAAGAGGTTCCAACGAGCAAAGAACCCATAAGTCCCGGACCTCTTGTAAATGCAATTGCAGAGAGATCTTTTTTGTCGATATTTGCCTTTTCCAAAGCCTGGTGGATCACTGGAACTATATTCTGTTGATGCGCTCGTGATGCAAGTTCTGGAACAACTCCACCATATTGTTTGTGTACTTCCTGAGTTGCAACAATATTAGAAAGAATTTTACCGTTGGAGAGTACGGCAGCCGCCGTATCATCACAGGAAGATTCTATAGCGAGAATGTTTATTAAATGATCAGCCATCAGATTTATTTGGGAATAGATATTGTAAATTAGTCGCAAAGTTAAAACATAAAAACGTATCAAAAAATTCTGGAAAATACTAACGAAAACAGTGGTTGCACTTGTTTTGTTATTCATTATTTTATTGATCGTGTTTTCTATTCCTGCAGTTCAGACTTCAGTAGCACGCAAACTCACCAATTCTCTTCAGGATAAAAGTGACGTTACTATAGATATTGGTCGTGTTTCTATTAGTTATTTTGGGGATATTCTCTTGAATGATATCTATGTGGAAGATCATCATGAGGATACGCTATTTACTGCGAAAGAGATCAGTTCTTCTATTCTAAGTTACTCGAAGCTTATGAGCAATGCTCCAGAACTGGGGGATACAAGAATTGATGGCCTGAACATGCATATGCGCAGGTATAAAGGTGAAGACAGAGATAATCTGGGAATACTTATTCAAAAACTTCAGAAGGAACCAACAGGAGATCCTAAGGATTTTAATCTTACTGCGGAAGATGTACAGATCACGAACAGTCGCTATAGTTTCATCGACGAAAACCTTGACCGCTCTGATGTTCTGGTTGTTGATGATCTCAATATTTACGCAAACGAGCTAAGGATCTTTAATTCCAATATAGACATAGATATTGGAATGCTGCGTGGCTACGAGCATCGCGGGATTCAGATAGATCAGCTTTCTACGCTATTTCACTATGATCCAAATAGGATGAGTCTGCAAAACATGATCCTGAAAACTCCGGGGTCTATGGTCAATGCCGATCTTTCTTTCGAATACGACCTCTCAGATTTTTCAGATTTTGAGAATCTTGTACGGGTAGAAGCGAAGTTTCGGGAAAGCATTTTGAACTCCAATGATCTGATTACGTTTTATGACGGGTTTGGAGAGAATCAACTCGTAAAGTTTCAGACAGAACTTACTGGGACTTTAAATGATTTTCGCTTAGATGGGTTCCGACTTCAGGGTCTTGATAGAACAGAGATTTATGGGGATTTTCAGGTTGTTGGATCTTTTTCAGATGAGCCGAATTCCTTTAAACTAGATGGTAGTTTTTCAGATTTTAATACCAACTACTATGATATGATCAACTTCCTGCCGGGAGCACTTCAGGGCCAATTGCCTGAAACTCTTCGGGATTTTGGTAATGTGAATATCAAAGGAAATACGGTGGTTACGAATGGATTTCTGGATGCAGATGTAATTATAGCTACACAACTGGGATCTGCAGACGCAGATTTTGAACTCAATAATTTTAATAATTCTGCTGCTTCAAGTTACAAAGGCAAACTGGTCTTTAAGAACTTTAACCTTGGTCGTTTAATAGGTAATACCCAATTAGGGAAAGCGAGTTTTGATATCGACTTTGACGGGAAAGGTCTGGACCAGGAAAATCTGAACACGCAGTTAAAAGGAACCATTGCTAAACTGGAATTCAATAATTATGCTTATTCCAATATCCAGATTATGGGGAATCTTCGGAATCCACTTTTTAATGGATATTTCAAGTCAAATGATCCTAATCTGGAAATGGAATTTAATGGTCTGGCAGATGTTTCAGAAGAAACCAATGTGTATGATTTTGAAGCTTCCGTAGGATATGCAGACCTCCACGCGCTCAATTTTGTGAATAGAGATACGGTTTCAGTCTTCAAGGGTGATGTGATTATGAATATGCAGGGAACTAATGTTGACAACGCATTTGGAGATATCCTGCTTCTTAATACTTCTTATAAAAACCAGAACGATCTTTATTATTTCGATGATCTTAATATAGCTTCTACATTTGATGGACCAGTTCGAACTATTACGATCAATTCTCCAGATGTTATTAATGGAGAGGTTAGCGGAGTTTTTAAAGTGAACGAAGTTGGTGCGCTAATAGAAAACTCCATAGGTAGTATTTACACGAACTACAAACCAAAAACTATCACGACGAACCAGTATATGGAGTTCGATTTTGATATCTATAACCAGATCGTCGAAGTTTTTTATCCTGAAATTGAACTGGCTCCTAATACATTTATTCGAGGTCGGGTGGAGTCTGATGAATCTGAATTTAAATTAACCTTTAGATCTCCAAGAATCGATTTCTTTGAGAATATGGTGGAAGACATTAACCTTCAGGTTGATAACACGAATCCTATCTACAATACTTTCTTTGAAGCCGATAGCGTTTCTACCGATCTTTATAAGTTTTCAGAATTTAGTTTTATTAATGTGACTCAGCGTGACACGCTGTTCATACGTTCAGAATTTAAGGGCGGAAAGAATAATTCTGATGAATTTAATCTGAATCTATTTCATACCATCAATGAGAACAGTAAGTCTGTAGTTGGTATACAGAAATCAGATTTTAAATTTAAAGAAAAAGTTTGGTACCTGAATGAAAATAATGATCGTAGTAATAAAATAGTTTTTGATAATAGTTTCCGTGATTTGCAGATCGATTCGCTAGTCATGAGTCATAAGAATGAACAAATTCGACTTAGCGGAAATATGCGGGACAGCACCTATAAAAACTTTAAAATGAAGTTTAGTGAGGTGGATATTGGAAAGATCACTCCAGAAATAGATAGTCTCGACCTTGCCGGGATTCTTAACGGCGATCTCGAACTGCTCCAGGAAGATGGTGCTTATTTCCCGGTTTCAAACTTAAGAATTGACCAGTTCCAGGTGAACGATCTTGTGATGGGTAATCTGGCTCTTGACGTAAGTGGGAACCAGGATCTTAGCACTTACTCGGTTTACGCTCAACTTGAGAAGGAAGGCATCGAATCATTATCTGCAATAGGAGATATTAATGTGAATGGCAGCGAACCAAGGATCGATCTGGAAGTGAATATGAATCGGCTGAATATGGGTGTATTTACTCCTTTGGGAGCAGATGTTCTTACAGATATTAGAGGATTTGCCACAGGAAGGGCTTTCGTTACCGGGAATTACAAAAATCCCGATTTCTCCGGATCTTTATCTTTAGCTGAAGCGGGATTACGAATCCCTTATTTGAATGTAGACCTAGATTTCCAGGAAAATGCAGAGATAGATCTTACCCAGCAGCAATTTGTATTTGATAACATTGATATTGTAGACACCAAATTCAAAACGAAAGGAACATTGGATGGTTTGATCTCGCATCGTAATTTTTCTGAATGGTTTCTGGATCTAACGCTGGTTTCAGACCGGATCCTTGTATTGAATACAGAAGCCGATGAGGATGCACTTTATTATGGTACCGCATTTATTGATGGAGAAGCTTCAATCATGGGGCTTACAGATGAACTGGTGATCGAAGTGAATGCAGCTACCGAGAGAGGTACAGTTTTTAAAATTCCGCTAAGCGATACTGAATCTGTGGGAGATAATTCTTTTATAAGATTTTTAAGTCCGGAAGAAAAAGCAGCGCGTCTTGCTGGAGAAGAAATTGAAATTCCCGAAGTTAAAGGCCTTGAACTGGTTTTTGATCTTGATATTACCAATGATGCTGAAGTTGAAGTTGTCGTAGACCAGACCAGCGGAAGTACATTGCGTGGCAGAGGTTCCGGGAACTTACTATTGGAGATCAATACCAATGGAAAATTTAACATGTGGGGAGATTTCATTGTTTATGAAGGAGTTTATAACTTTAAATACGCCGGACTCGTTCAAAAGGTATTCACTGTAGAATCTGGCGGAAGTATTAACTGGGATGGAGATCCTATGGATGCCCAACTGGATGTAAGTGCCGTGTACTCATTGAACGCGAATCCTGCCGTTTTACTGGAAAACCCATCGGTCAATCGAAAGATTCCTGTTGATGTAGTTATTAATTTACAGGGAGAAATTGCACAGCCAGAAATTGGTTTCGCGATAGACTTTCCAAGTGCTAGTTCCACCGTGAAATCTGAATTACAGTATCGAATCGATGATAGGGCTACTACCGAGTTACAGGCATTGTTTCTGGTTACTCAAGGAACATTTTACAGTGAGTTTGGATTACGTGGCGCTGCAATTTATGG
>NZ_CAJWRQ010000058.1 GCF_913046405.1 uncultured Christiangramia sp. | reverse complement strand
TAAGTACTATTCCTTCAATGCAACCGGCAATACTCAATGACAAACCTGTAGCGGTCACTTATAGTCTGCCAGTTGTAGTCGGAATTTCAAACATTTAACACTTTAACTCGACCTTAACGAGTTACTTGTAAACTCATTTTGAAAAAATTGTAAATTTGAGTGATACCAAAAAGTATCGCTCATTTTTATGTTGTCACAATCCGAATTACTACACCTTTTCAAAGAAACCCGAAAAGATTCAGAAAATATTTGCTCCTTCCTGGAAACTGAAGATTACGTTGTACAACCGATCGTAGATGTTTCACCTCCTAAATGGCATTTAGGGCATACCACCTGGTTCTTTGAAGAATTTGTTTTAAAAAAATACGCTGAAGACCATACGTTATTCGATGAGAATACTGCATTTGTTTTCAATAGCTATTACGAAAGTGTTGGTAAAAAAGTAGTTCGAACAGACAGGGGAAACCTTTCACGACCAACTGTTGCGTGGATCTATAAATTCCGAGAATACGTTACGACCGAAATTATCCGGCTACTGGAAAATAATACGCTTTCGAAGGAAGCTCTAGGTGTTCTGGAAATTGGCTGTCATCATGAAAAACAGCATCAGGAACTGTTGTATGCAGATATCAAGTATATTCTAGGAAACAATCCTTTGATGCCTGAGTACAATCAGCAGTTTGAAGAAAATCCTGTTCAGGATTTTGAAAGAGAATGGGTGGATGTTGCTGAAGGTATCTATGAAATTGGTCATACTTCAGAAGATTTCTGCTACGACAATGAATTGGGAGTTCATAAAATCTATTTACATGACTTCAGTATTTCGAATAAACTCGTAACGAATTCAGAATACATGGAATTTGTTGAAGCTGGTGGATATGATGATGTTCTTTTATGGCACGCTGAAGCCTGGGATTGGGTAAACACTAATGAAATTAAAACACCATTTTACTGGCATAAGATCGAGAACATATGGCATCAATATACGTTGGGAGGATTAAAACCTTTGAATCCTGATGCTCCAGTTACCCATATTAGTTACTATGAAGCTTTCGCTTATGCGCAATGGAAAGGTATGAGATTACCAACCGAGCAAGAGTGGGAAATTTCGCAAAAAGATTTTGACTGGGGAAGCAGATGGGAATGGACAGAAAGCTCTTATTCTCCTTATCCAAATTACCAGAAGGCAGACGGCGCCCTTGGAGAATACAATGGAAAATTCATGGTAAACCAGAAAGTTCTTCGGGGAGCTTCGGTCGCTACTTCCAGCAAGCATAGCCGTTATACTTATAGAAATTTCTTCCATCCACAATTAAGATGGCAGTTTACGGGCTTCAGACTCGTTAAATAATATTATATGAAAAATCAATCTGCAACCATGTTCGAATCTGTCTTTGCTGAAGACACGCATAAAGGACTTACCAGCTATCCAAAATATTTGCATTCCAAGTATATCTACGATAAAAAAGGAGACAAATTATTTCAGGAAATCATGGCAATGCCCGAATATTACCTTACCAGCTGTGAGTTTGATATTTTAAAACAGAACAAGACTGATATTGCTGAAATATTCAGTAGTGAGAACAGTTTTGATCTTATTGAACTTGGCGCAGGAGACGGTAAAAAGACCAAGCTTCTTCTCAAGGAACTGGTGGACAAAAATTATAAGTTCAACTATTTGCCTGTAGATATTAGTCAGAATGTGCTGGATGAA
Source organism: uncultured Christiangramia sp. (assembly GCF_913046405.1). Taxonomy (GTDB): domain Bacteria; phylum Bacteroidota; class Bacteroidia; order Flavobacteriales; family Flavobacteriaceae; genus Christiangramia; species Christiangramia marina. The sequence goes on along the minus strand of NZ_CAJWRQ010000058.1, from coordinate 17,787 downwards.
CTTGAAAATGCGTTAAAGGATGAAATTCCGCAAGTATCTGTCAAAACTCAACAAGGGACCTATTTTGAGACACTAGAGAAACTTGCAGAGTATAATTCCAGGAAAAAAGTCATCCTTGTTCTGGGTAGTAATATTGGTAATCTTTCTCATAGTGAGGCCGTAGATTTTCTACGGAATATTGCTGTTGCGATGAGCGATGACGATATGTTATTTATGGGTTTTGATCAAAAGAAGGACCCACAAATTATCATGAATGCTTATAATGATCCAGCCGGGATTACAGAAAGATTCAATAAAAACTTGCTGGTAAGAATTAACCACGAACTGGGCGGTGAATTTGAAGTAGAAAAATTTAAACATTGGGAAACCTATGATCCAGAAACTGGTACTGCCCGCAGTTTCTTGGTGAGCAAGGAAGAGCAAAGAGTTAAGATTCATAAGCTTGAACTAGAAGTGAAATTCGATGCATGGGAGAGCATACATACCGAGATTTCTCAAAAATATGATGATGCAATCGTAAGCTGGTTAGCAGATGAAGCTGGATTAGTAGTAGAGCGTAATTTTGCAGATTCAAATAACTGCTTTAAAAATTATATCTTTAGAAGGAAATAAATTTACTGAACTATGAAAGCTATTTGGAAAGGCACCGTAATCGCAGAAAGTTCTGAAACGAGGATCGTTGAGAACAATCATTACTTTCCTCCTGAAGATATTAAGGATAAGTTCTTTAAGCCAAGTGAGTTCACCACCCGATGCCCATGGAAAGGCAAAGCTTCCTACTATGACATAGAGGTAGATGGTGAAAAAAATGAAGATGCAGCATGGTTCTACCCAGAGGCAAGTCACGCGGCCAAACCAATTGAAAATTATGTAGCCTTCTGGAAGGGTGTTCAGGTTATCGAATAGTTTCTATACGCTCACAACACTATTATCATCTCCCGCAAAATCATTCCACTTGTAGGCATCTGCAGCTGGATCGTTTTGCCACTGCCCATCTACAAGATATCTGAATTCGTATGCTTTATCTACTGGTAAATTGAGCTGAGTCTTGAAATTACCATTTTTATACTTCTTCAATTTTGCTGGCTTCCAGCCATTGAACTCACCCACTAATTCTACCTGGTCTGCTTCTTTCGCATAAAGGTTAAAAGTGATCTTACATTCCGGTTTGGACTTCAAGTATTGCTTGCTAATTGGCATATTTTTAATTTATTGATTGACTCTTCAAATTAAATTAAAATATGCTTGTAAACCAATACATATCAGCGATCTACATCATTTTTACAGAATTACTAATTTTCGTTATTTAAAGAGATAATTCTTTATTCCGAAAACGGTTTAGGATATAAAAATATTGATTATATGTAGAATTTTAAGATTAAATCCCGAGTACAGCAAACAGTTTATTCAGCTCTTTTTCAGAATTGAAATAGTGCAAACTAATTCGAATTCCGTTTCCTCTCATAGATGTGATAATACCTTCTGATCTCAGTTTCTGAAATAGTTTTTCATCACCCGCAATATTAAATAAGGATGAATAGATCTCTCTCTCTGCAACCCATTCTTCTAGTAAACCAGCCGCTTTAAACCGTTCCCGGGCTATATGCTTCAGCTTGGAAATCTGACCTTCAATAGGATCCCAACCAATCTTCTGAATAATATCAATCGCAGTTTTTAAGCTTCCGAAGTTGAGTGTATCATAATGACCCGGCTCGAACTTCCCAAGGAAATTTCCCTCATGTTCTTTGTACTTTCCTTGCAGCGAACCGAAACCAAGATGTTTGGGATTCAGTCTTCCTTCTACACGATCGCTAAATAGCATAAAGCCATTACCGTAACCCGCATTCATCCATTTGTAGCAACTGGAGATCGCAATATCCAATCCGCTATTTTCAAAATCATAGGCCTCGGTTCCAAAATATTGAGTTCCGTCGCCAATAAGTAGAAGATCCGGGAATTGCTGTTTTAGATCATTTATAAAATTTGAGCTCAGTTGCACCCCATTTATGTACTGGACAATACTAAAAGCAAATATGTCGGGTTTATTTTTTTTGATGGCTTCGAGAATATTATTTTCCAGATCTTTATCCAGGTTTGCATAACAGACCTGAAAATCCCTGGATTCCACCGGCCAGTTGATCGATGGATAATCGTCCTTAATTAGTAAAATTTTGGAACCCGAGTCGATTCCTCCCAGGATACTATTAAATCCATAAGAGAAATTTGGAATTAAAGCCACTCGATTTGGTGCGCAATGATATAAAGAACCTATACTTTCCCTTACTCCCGTAAGCATCTCTCCCATTTTTTCCTTTAAAACACTTGCTTTTAAAAAAAAATCCATGTCATGATTCTGCCTGAATTCCCATACTTTTTCAGGAAGTAAACCGCAAGCAGCGGTATTGAAGTATGTATATTGCTGAAGTACAGGAAAGCCTTTTCTTAAATTATCCATAAGCTATTGGAAGTTCTTTTGATAAAAATGTAAATTTGAAACTACACTAAGGTACTTTTTATTATGTTTTCCAAAAAGAAAAACGAATCCAAAATAGATTATGAACAACGGGAGCTCTATGAGAATGCCAGGCAGAGAGCAAGACAGAAAAAAAGATTATTCCGGCATTTTGTAATATTTTTAATTGGTGCCGCTTTTCTTATTGTATTGAATGTCGTGGTGGGTTACCAGGAAGATTTCAAACCCCTTGGATATAACTGGTTCGTATGGGCCGTTCTACTATGGACCCTGTTATTCCTGATCCATTTCTTCAATGTCTTTATCATTAATAGCTTTATGGGTAAGGATTGGGAAGCGAAACAGGTAGACAGACTGGTTAAGAAGCAACAAGAGAAAATTGCTCAACTTCAAAGCAAAGTAGAGAAAGACCATCCACTACCTGATCGTTCCACCCACGCCAAGAATAAAGATACAGATTTCCAGAACAGAATTACCCCTGGAGATCCGGATAGACAAATAAACAGTTAAATATGATCACAATGATTGCTGCGGCAGCAGAAAACAATGCACTAGGCAAGGATAACGATCTTGTATGGCATCTTCCAGACGATTTCAAAAGATTTAAACGACTTACCTCCGGACATCATATTATTATGGGTCGTAAAACTTTTGAGTCTTTCCCAAAATTGCTTCCCGACAGAACGCACGTGATCATTACGCGAAAGGAAGATTACTCTCCGGAAAATACTATTGTAGTACATTCTATAGAAGAGGCTTTAAAAGTTTCAAAGCTGGATGATCAGGCTTTTATAATTGGAGGAGGTGAAATTTATAAAATGGGAATGGAACATGCGGATAGAATTGAACTGACCCGAGTTCATGGTGAGTTTGAAGCCGACACCCATTTTCCGGAAATTGATAAAAGTGAATGGGAAATAGTCAAAGATCAGTTTCATGATAAAGATGAAAAACACGACTATTCGTTTACCTATCTAACCTATGAGAGAAAGCAGAAAAAATCTCATTGAGAGGATTGCTGAAAAACACAGCCTTAATCTTGATAGTTTTAAGCCCCTCACTGGTGGAGATATCAATGAGGTCTATAAATTAGAATGCAAGGATCAAACGCTGGTTCTTAAAGTTAACTCTGCTTTAAAATTTCCCGGAATGTTCGAAGCAGAGAAAAAGGGCCTGGAATTACTTGCTGGTCCCGGAGTTATTCGCATTCCCAAAACCTTCGAAACTGCTACTCTTGATGATCATTCCTACCTGTTATTAGAATTTATCCCATCAGGCACTAAAAACTCTGATTTCTGGCGGGTCTTCGGAAGCCAACTAGCACAATTACATTCTGTGCAAACTGATCAATTTGGTCTGGATCATGATAATTACCTGGGCAGTCTTCCGCAGCAAAACTCCTATCGTACTGATGCTATTAGTTTTTATACTGAAATGCGTCTGGAACCTCAACTGAAGTTGGCGAGAGAGAAAGGTCACAATCTACCTGATGCATCTATTCTTTTCAAAAATTGTGAATCCATTATTCCGAAGGAAAAAGCCTCGTTGATCCACGGGGATCTGTGGGGTGGTAATTACCTGGTTGATGCGAATGGCCGTCCCTGTATTATTGACCCTGCGGTAGCATATGCACCAAGAGAGATGGATATTGCAATGACCAGGCTATTTGGTGGTTTTGACAATCAAATGATTTCATCTTATCAAGATTACTTTCCACTGGAAAATGACTGGGAGCAAAGAATAGAGCTCTGGCAATTATACTATTTGCTTATGCATTTAAATGTTTTTGGAGCTAGCTATAAGTCACAAGTCACAGAGATTATCCATAAATACTCCTGATTTTACATTTCTTAACAAGACCAGGCTCTTTTTTAGCAGTTTCTTAGCTCAGCTTCATGAGTATCTAAAGTATCTTCCACTCAAAATAAAATTACTATGAGTACTAAGAATTTATACGACGATAAAGCAAGAGAAAAAATTAAGGAACTAGCAGAAAATGTGGACTTCTGCATGCTGGTTACGAATATGGATGAGAAACCATTGAGCGCAATTCCCATGTCTACTAAAGAAGTAGATGATCATGGAGCAGTATGGTTTTTAAGCAAAAATGATAGCGATCATAATCGTGATATCGAAAAAGATAAAAATGTGCAATTACTATATAGCGGAACTTCAGACATGGAGTTTCTCAGTGTATACGGTGAAGCATTTATCGAGACCAATAGAGAGGTGATCAAGGAGTTATATTCAAAAGCAGATAACGCATGGTTTAATGGTGAAGATGATCCAAGTATTACCGCAATCAAAGTGAACCCAAAGGAAGCTTATTACTGGGATAATAAGGATAGCAAAATGGTGACCTTATTCAAGTTAGGAATGGCAGCAGTTACTGGCGAGAAACAGGATATTGGCGAAAAAGGAAAGCTAAATGTATAGTTGATTAGCATTAAATTTTTAGATAAGACCTCATAGCGAAACTTCGTTATGAGGTCTTTCTATTTATCCTTATTTTTGTTAGCCTAAACAATCTTTATGAAAGCATACGTATTTCCAGGTCAGGGAGCACAATTCTCCGGAATGGGATTAGACCTTTATGAAAAGTCCCCGCAAGCGCAAGAACTATTTGAACAAGCTAATGATATCCTCGGATTTTCGATTACCGATATCATGTTCGAAGGTTCGGCTGAAGACCTGAAACAAACGAAAGTTACACAACCTGCAATATTTATACATTCTGTAATTCTTAGCAAAGTTCTTGGTGAATCTTTCAAACCAGATATGGTTGCCGGTCACTCTCTTGGAGAGTTTTCTGCACTTGTCGCGAATAAAGTTCTAAGCTTTGAGGACGGATTGAAACTGGTTTCTCAACGTGCTGAGGCGATGCAAAAAGCCTGTGAACTGGAACCATCCACTATGGCTGCTGTCCTGGGAATGGAAGATGAAATGGTGGAATCTATTTGTGCGGAAACTGAAGGAACTGTGGTCGCTGCAAATTATAATTGCCCCGGCCAGTTAGTAATTTCTGGAGCGTATCCTGCAGTTGAAAAAGCATGTGAAAACTTAAAAGAGAGAGGAGCTAAACGCGCATTAATTCTTCCTGTTGGTGGAGCGTTTCACTCGCCTCTTATGGAACCTGCGCGCAAGGATCTTGCTGAAGCTATAGAGAACACAGAGTTCTCCAAGCCTATTTGCCCTATCTACCAGAATGTAAGCACATTTGCAGTTACAGATGCTTCGGAAATTAAAAAGAATCTCGTATTCCAATTAACCGCTCCGGTAAAATGGACACAGTCGGTTCAGAATATGATCAATGACGGAGCTAATGAATTTGTTGAAGTTGGTCCTGGAAAAGTATTACAGGGATTAGTAAAAAAGATCAATAGAAGCATGACTACATCTTCTGCAGTAATAGGATAAAATACGGTAGTTGGTTTAAAAAAAAGCCCGATCTCAATCGATCGGGCTTTTTTGTTCTCATACTAAGCTAGTCAGGATTTAAAAACGCGTAGTATCAAAATTACACTTTCATTTCTAAGATTACATTTATTCCTACTTGTACACCTTTCCTTCTTTCATCACAAATACCACTTCTTTGAGGGTGGAAACATTCTGAGTAGGATCCTCGTTCACCGCGATAATATCAGCATAAAATCCTGGTGCTATTTGTCCGCTTTCGGTTTCCATATTTAAAACTTTCGCAGGAGAGATGGTCGCTGAAATAATCGCGTCCATGACTGGCATTCCGGCTTCGGTCATATATTCGAATTCACGAGCATTTTCTCCATGTTTGAAAACACCTGCATCTGTACCAAACAATATTGGTACTCCCCTCTTATAGGCTTTAGCAAAAGTATTCTGAATCTTAGGTCCAATCTCCTGAGCTTTTGGAACTACAAGTTCCGGGTAATAGCCTTCAATTTGTGCATTTTCAGTTACTTCCTTTCCGGCGGTGATGGTGGGAACGAGGTATGCATTCATCTGCTTCATAAGGTCCATGGTTTCTTCACTCATTAAAGTACCATGTTCGATCGTTTTCACTCCTGCTCTAACAGCCCGCTGCATTCCCTCATCTCCGTGGGCATGTGCAGCAACATGAAAGCCGTAATCTTTAGCGGTCTTTACTATTTCTTCGATCTCTTCAGTAAAAAACTGCGGATTCGAACTACTCTTCGCAACACTAAGAACTCCTCCGGTAGCAGTAATCTTGATAAGATCTGCTCCATTCTTATAGCGTTGGCGAACTGCCTTTCTTGCATCCTCCAGACTATTCACTACGCCATCCTTCGGTCCAGGATTTCCCATTAATTCAGCATTAACTCCATTAGTAGGATCTGCATGACCTCCAGTTGTTGCAAGACTTTTGCCGGCAGTGAAAATTCTTGGACCAGCGATTTTCCCCTTATTTATGGCATTCCGAAGAGAGATATTTATACCAGAACCTCCAAGATCCCGAACGGTAGTAAAACCAGCCATCAGTGTTTTTTCAGCAAAACCTACCGAGTTGAATGCATTATCTGCCGGATTGTTAGTAAAACTTTCTAAATACTCACCAGGACTGGACTCTCCCTCCATATGTACATGCATATCGGTAAGCCCGGGAAGAACCGTTTTATTTCTAAGATCGATAACTTGTATGCTATCAATAGAGGGTTTTTTAAAACCTTTCTCTACGGAAGATATCTTATTAGCCTCAACAATGATGGTACGCTCTTCCAGTACTTTTGAATTTTTAGTGTCGATCAATTTTCCAGCGTGGATATAAGTTTGCTGGGCCATTAGTTCAAACTGAACAAAATAGCGACTGCTATAAAAAGAATGTTTTTCATGAGATTATTTTAGAAAATCGATTATTGTACCTGTAAGATAATCAATTTGCTCATTATCAAGCTCCGTGTGCATAGGTAGCGAAATAACTTCTTGAACCAGTCTGTTGGTTACAGGGAAATCGGCTTCATTATATCGCTGATCAGCATAAGCTTTTTGCTTATGTAATGGAATAGGATAGTAAATTCCGAATGGGAGACCTTTCTCCTGAAGGTGTTTTGCCAGTGCATCTCTCTTCCCATCAAGAATTCTTAAAGTATATTGATGAAAAACATGAGTGTCGCAATCACCTTCGCGGTAAGGTGTGACAATTTGCTCATGACCTCTAAATGCCTCTGTGTATTTAAAAGCAGCTGCCTTCCTTGCTTCATTGTAGATATCCAGCTTTGGTAATTTAGCTTTTAATACTGCGGCCTGTAAACTATCCAATCTCGAGTTCACTCCAACTACATCATGATGATAGCGCTCATACATTCCATGATTTACGATACCTCTAATTGTATGTGCCAGTTCATCATTGTTCGTGAAAATGGCACCGCCATCACCATAACATCCTAAATTCTTGCTTGGAAAAAATGAAGTAGCTCCTACATCACCCATGGTTCCAGCTTTGAACGTCTTGCCTTCCCGGGTATGATAATTAGCACCGATAGCCTGTGCGTTGTCTTCAATAACATAAAGATCATGCTCTTTAGCAATCTTTATCACCGCATCCATATTTGCCACCTGTCCGAATAAATGCACAGGTACGATGGCACGAGTTTTTGGGGTGATAGCCTTACGAATTTTATCAGGATCAATATTATAAGTTTCGGGATCTACATCCACTAGCACCGGAGTTAGCTGAAGTAAAGCAATAACCTCTACAGTAGCGGCAAATGTAAAGTCGGCAGTTATGACTTCATCGCCTGGTTTTAGTCCCAGTCCCATCATAGCTATTTGTAAAGCATCGGTACCATTCGCACAAGGAATGACATGCTTTACACCCAAATATTCTTCAAGATCCTTCTGAAATGCATGTACATGAGGGCCATTGATAAAAGATGTTTCTTCCATGATTTCGTGGAAAGAAGCATTTACTTCGTTTTTTATACCTTCGAACTGACCTTTAAGATCAACCATTTGAATCTTTTTCATCTGCATTTTTTTTCAGGTTCACGAAAATACAAAATATAGCATCTACTGGCAATCACTTTAATCACAAACGGCTATTTTTGAAATTAGATTTACATTCATGCAATCTCTCTATAACTCACTTATAAATTTCAGCCAGCCGGTAATTTCAATAGCCGGGAAATTCAGTCCAAAATTGAAGGAATTTTCAGAAGGAAGAAAAGATCTGTTTCCGCGGCTTGAAAAATTGCTATGTCCAGAATCACATTATATATGGATACATGCAGCTTCGCTTGGAGAGTTTGAAATGGCAGTACCAGTTCTAAAAATGCTGAAAGATAATTATCCTTCAGAAAAGATTATTGTTAGTTTCTTCTCTCCTTCAGGTTTCAATAATAAAAAAAAGCATAAGCTGGTGGATATCTTTACCTATCTCCCGCTCGACACTGAATATAATGCTCAAAAGTTCATTGACCTTATTAACCCAAAAATGGCATTCTTCATCAAATATGATTTCTGGCCAAATTTTTTACTAGGTCTTAAAGATCGTAATATACCCACATACCTGGTTTCTGGCGTCTTTCGTGAAAATCAGAGTTTCTTTAAACTCTATGGAAAATGGATGATCAAATCCTTGCAGGCTTTTCATCACTTTTTTGTTCAGAATGAGGAATCTGCAGACTTGTTGAAGAAAATAGGCTTTGGGAATGCAACGGTTGCAGGAGATACGAGGTTCGACAGGGTTGCAGCACAGATCACCCAGGACAATCATATAGAATTTATCGAAAATTTTAAAGCTAATAAAGTATTGACGGTCTTTGGAAGTAGCTGGCCAGAAGATGAGGAACTTTTTATTGATTATATAAATAAACATCCTGAACAGAAATTCCTGATCGCGCCACATGAGATCAATGCTGAAAAAATTCGGATCTTAATCCATAAAATAAAACAACCGGTGCTGCAGTTTTCAGAAATGAATGAGGCTAAAATTAAAGATTTCAACGTCTTTATTCTGGACACCATTGGTTACCTGGGAAGAGCCTACAGCTATGCAGATATTGCCTATGTTGGCGGTGCAGCAGGTTCAACCGGTTTACACAACATTCTTGAACCGGCTACCTTCGGAATTCCAATAGTCATAGGATCCAACTACGATAAATTTCCGGAAGCAGCACGATTGAGACATTTAGCCGGATTGTTTTCTGTTAAAAATTCCGAGGAATTTGAACAGGTTATGGACAAATTTATAAGCAATCCTAACTTCAGAAAAAAGAGCGGAATGATAGCCGGGCACTTTATTAACAGTAATACAGGGGCTACCAGACTTCTGGAATCCCATTTAAAAGCTGAAAAAAATAGAGATTAACAAACATTGCTAAAAAAAAGTAAAAATAATTCGTACAATTGTTTATAGTTGTAATTTCGACCCGTATTAACAACTAAATAAATACAAATGAGACGTTTATCAATCCTTGCGATTGTATTAATGACTAGTTCTGTTTTACTAACCTCATGTAGACAGGAAGCGGAAAAGGAAACCATCGTCAAGGAAGTAGAAGTTGAAAAGCAGGTAAAATCACCTGAAGAGGCTGATGAACGAGAAGGAATTCTTGAGCGAACAGCTAAAAAGGTCGATAATGAAGTAAATAAGGAAATCGACGAGGAAATAGAAAAAATCGGTGACGACAATTAGTAATAAATCTCGAATTTTAATACATTGAATTACTAAAAACTACTAATAACTAAATTATTAAATTATGAAGAAACCAATTTTAATGCTTGCTTTAGCACTGTCTACAAGTTTATTCTTTACTTCTTGTAGAGAAACTAACGAGAATGAGACTGATGACATGGAGCAAATGGAGTCTGACGATATGGATGACATGGATGATATGGACGACGCAGGAAATGATATCGAAAATGCAGCTAATGATGCTGGTAATGCAGTAGAAAATGCAGCTAACGATGTTGGAGACGCAGTAGAAAATGCAGCTCAGGATGTTGAAGACGAAGTTGAAGGAAACGACGACTACTAGTCTTTAAAGAAATAAGTATTTAAAAGCCCTTTCTAATTTAGATGGGGCTTTTTTAATGTTTGAAAGATTTCAATTCTCTTTTCAATTCGTTCATAGATTGTTGTAGCTCCTGAAAAAGTCCATTATTTGTTGGGTTGTCCAGGTTAAAGGTAAGTTTGGAATTCACCTGCCAGATCTCCTGAATATCATGAACATTGATCTCTAAAGGTAAATATTCTTCATTAAGCGATATCAGTAAAACCTTTGAAGGATCAGGCATTTTCTGTATCTTCTTCACCAATACCGAGTCATACATTACGATTACGTATACTTTATTGTTACTAGCTTCTTCTATACTTGCAACAGCTTTTCCCATCACCCATTCTCCGGGACGATAATCTGGCAACATACTATCTCCCTCGATCTGAAAACCACGGTAAGTCGCATTTCTAAATTCAGGTAATGGAATATCAAATGCAGGAAGTTGGTTATACCATTCCACATCCTGTACGTTGTGAGGATACCCTGCAGCCGCCTTTTGGTTTACAAGAACTATATTTTCGTTATCGGCATTATCTACGGTGACAACTTTTGGACTTACATCTCCTTTACTAATCTTAAGATACTTCTGCCCACTGTCTCCAAACAGCCATAAAGGATTAATTGCAAATTGCCTTAGCAATTCAGCCACTACTTTACCTGAAAGCTTCGTCCGTCCACGTTCAATATCTGCTGTCGAATTTTTTATACCCAGTAGCGAAGCAAATTCTGTTTGAGTGTAATTATGCTCTTCACGAACTTCTTTAAAATGCTTGATTTCAATTGATCCCGGTGTGCCCATAAACTAATAATATTGGAATTATTCCAAATTTATAATAATAAATGGAATCTTTCCTCGGAATTCAGAAAATTATTGAATTAAAATTACGTAAGGGACTTAAGGTCATTTCCGAATATGGCTTATCTAAAAGCGTGGTGACATGATCGCCTGATAGTTATGAAAGACTTAAAGTTTCTATATAGACTTGTAACCCAGAAGTCTGAGTGCGTTTAATACGACTACAAGGGTTGAACCTTCATGAAAAACCACCGCAACGCCAATATTGGCCCAACCAAAGATCGTTGCAGGAAGCAGCAAAGCCACTACACCTAGACTGATCCATAAATTCTGTTTTACGATGTTATGTGCTTTTCGGCTCAAACCTATTGCGAATGGAAGAACTTCAAGTCTATCAGCCATGAGGGCGATATCTGCTGTTTCAAGAGCAACATCACTTCCTGCAGCGCCCATCGCTATTCCCACCGTGCTATTTGCCATTGCCGGAGCATCATTTACCCCATCACCTACCATGGCAATTTTGGCCTTCCCGCTGCTAAGTTTTCGAATCTTATCAACTTTTTCTTCAGGTAATAAGCTGCCATAAGCTTTAGTGAGACCAATTTCTTTAGCAACCGCATCTGCTACAAATTGATTATCACCGGTGAGCATCACCATTTCTTTGATACCCAATTCTCTTAGACGCATTAAGGTAGGCCTGGCAGATTGCCTCGGCTCATCCATCAACCCAAGAATCCCACTAAAATGATCTCCAGATTTAACTAACATCGTAGTTTTTCCATCTTTTTCCAGGTCTTTGATCCTTTTGACCAGTTTCGAATCAAGTAGCTCTTCACCTTCAAATAGTTCCAGATTCCCTATAGATAATTGATTCCCATTAATGTGACCGCTTATACCCTTCCCCTGAATTGCTTCGGAAGATGATAACTGAGGTATTTGATATTCTGCTGGTAGCTTTGCCCGTCCATCACGAACTATAGCCTTGGCAAGCGGATGATTACTGGTATTTTCCAATGCAATTACTTCTGAAAGAAATTCAGCTTCCGAAGAATTATTCAGCAAAATAACATCTGTTAGTTTCGGCTTCCCTTCAGTAAGTGTTCCCGTTTTATCGAAAGCTAAAGTTTCCAAGGTTCCAAGATCTTCCAGCGGTTTACCACCTTTGAATAAGACTCCGCCTTTCGCTGCACGAGCGATTCCACTTAGTACTGCGGAAGGTGTGGAGATCGCAAGTGCACAGGGACTTGCAGCTACTAGAGCAGCCATGGACCTGTAAAAACTAGCGGACCAGGGTTCATCGAGAACCAGAAACGCAAGATTGAGAATAAGAATAAGAATAAGTACCGCCGGCACATAGAACTTTTCAAATTTATCTGTTAGTAATTGGGTTGGAGACTTTTTATCCTGTGCCTGCTGCACCATTTCAATAAGCCGGCTAAGGGTAGAATCCTCAGCCTTCCTGATCACCTTCACCTCTATCGTAGCATCTCCGTTGATCGTTCCTGCGAAAGCGCGGTGTTTATCGGGAATAGAGCTAATATTACTATAATCTAAGGCTTCATTATGTATAGGTTCTTTATCGACCGGAATGCTTTCTCCTGTAATTGGAGCTTGATTGATGTTCGTTCTTCCATGGACCAGAATGCTATCTGCCGGCACGGTTGAATTCGGTCTAATGCGTAGAATGTCGCCAACCTCTAAATTTTCAAGGTTCACTTCCCTGAACTCACCGTCAATCTTCTTGAAAGCTACCTTAGGAGCTAGTTTTGTGAGAGCTTCAATAGATTTTTGAGCTTTATTCATAGCGAGATGTTCAAGCGCATGACCAAGACTGAACAGGAACAAAAGCAATCCACCTTCAGCCCACTTGTCTAAAAAAGCTGCACCGATAGCGGCCACCAACATCAAAAAATCAATTTCAAATCTAGCTTTCGATATTTCTTCGAAAGCCTCTTTTGCGGTAAAAAATCCACCAAAAAAATATGAAAACAAGTATGGAACTAAAGCATATACGAAATCAAAATCTGAAAATTGCTGAAGTATATATCCACCTATAAGAAATACACCGCTTAAAATAGCAAATATTAATTCCGTTCTTTCTCCAAAAATACCGTCGCTATGTGGCTTGCAACAACCGTGATTATGTCCAGACATTTATTTCCGTAAATTTTAAGCTAAAGGTACAATTAAATGTCCTGAAGTATAAATTGCAAACAAGTCCGGAAGATTTTAATATTTTCAGAAAACAGCTCCTGTTACAGAAGTGTTTTCTTTCTGTAGGGAATTTGGTCTTGATTTGTTCCGAAGAAGTTCCAAATCAAGCAGATTGTAACTTTGAAACAATTACTACGATCTTATATAGCATCCATCTCTGAAAATGCCTGAAAGATTAATTGAAGTGAAATGCAAATATTAGATTATTTACAGCATTTACAGGTATCAATATTCAAAACCTGAAACTTCAACAAAGCTGCTTCAGAAGCAAGCCTGCTATTATCAAATATTCCCAGATACACTCGTTCAAAAACTGAAGGCAATTGCGCACAACTATCGGCATGGATTGACATGACGCCATTGGTATTAGTTTGTTTACTGAGATAGTAAAATTTCATCCGGCAATTTATCCTACTAACGGAAGATCATTTAATAAAATTCGGTAAAATTTTAATGTTTTTGAACGACTATAGAATTTATAAAGTTTAAAGTTCCAGCATCCAGAATGCAATTATAAGTAGAAGACTAATAATCATTCCTGAAAAAATCATAAGAAGACCTCTATTCTCAACCTGAATGGTTTCCAGCTCCTGCTCAAACAATTCCTGCTGCTCCTTCTCCATTCTGAAATACCGCTGTAATCCCAACCTGTTGGCAAGCTTACCTTTATTGGTAAGATAAACCTGTCCGCGATCGTTTATATATATAAGTCGCTTATCTCTTAACGTATTGATAAAGTCTATGGATGTGCTTTGTCTCAGGTCTGTCGCCATGGTGCCATCCTGCAGATTATTTAGGGTATAAGTGTATTGCTTCATATTAACAAGTCTTTAACTTTCGAATAATACTAATTAAGAGAAGTTCAACATATTTTCCTAATGAAATCGTAATTTAAATTTCTATGAAATACCCATAAAAGGGCTGAAAGGTCAACTTAAGCTATTAGGATCACTAAAAGGCAACAACCGCTAAAATGTTAAAATATTTATGATTTATTGCAATTATTGTTAAATTTAGCGAAAATTAGCACGAGATGAAACGCTTTATTGTTCCAATTTGCTTAATAATTATGAGTTGCGCTCTGGATAAGCAAACTAAGGGAGACTTACTTTTCGTTTGCAGAGAAGCTGAACAGACTGGTGTTGACTTTGAGAATACATTAGTCGAAGACGAATATCATAATATAATTAATTACATCTATTATTATAATGGGGCGGGAGTCTCTGTTGGATATGTTAACAATGATGGATTAGACGATCTCTTTTTCGTCTCAAATATGGGAGCAAACAAATTATATTTAAATAAAGGCGACCTAAAGTTTCAGGATATCACCAATTCTGCTAACATTGAAAGTAAATTAAGTTGGAATACAGGATCAACAATGATAGATATAAATCAGGACGGGTATCTTGATATATACGTATGTTCAGTATCGGGGCTTCTCGATTTTAAAGGGTCAAATGAATTATTTATAAATAATGGCGACGGCACGTTTACAGAAAAAGCCGCGGAGTATAATCTTGATTTTTCAGGCTATTCCACTCAGGCTTATTTTTTTGACTATGATAATGATCGCGATCTGGATGTCTACCTCGTGAATCATGCAATACATACAACATTGTCTCATGGATCTGCTGACGTTAGAAATAAGAGAGTCCCAAAGGTTGGTGATGTCTTACTGCAAAATCAAAACGGTAATTTCGTGGATGTAAGTGAAAAATCCGGGATTTTTGGAGGTCAGAACGGCTACGGCTTAAGTGCTTCGATTTCAGATTTTAATAATGATGGCTTACAGACATATATGTTTGTAATGATTTTCATGAAGATGATTACTATTACCTCAATAACGGAGACGGCACCTTTACTGAAGATCTTGAATCCAGCTTCTCAACCATTGGTCGGTTTTCCATGGGAAGTGACTCAGCAGACCTTAATGGAGACGGTTTTATAGACCTTATAACCGTTGACATGCTCCCAAAAGATGAAAAGGTGGTCAAGGAAACCGAAGGTGATGACATGATGCAGAACATGCAGCGAAAACTAAAAAACCTCGGCTACAAAGATCAGTATGCCCGGAATATGGTACAGCTAAATCAGGACGGAGAATATTTTCAGGAGGTTGCCCTTATCAATGAACTTGAAGCGACAGATTGGAGCTGGTCACCATTGATAGCCGATTTTAATCTGGATGGTTATGAAGATATTTTCATCTCTAACGGGATCCTTAGAAGACCAAATGACTTGGATTTCAAAAGCTATGTGTCAAATGCTTTCAAGAATAGAGATAAGGAGGATGGAATGAAATGGCTCTATAAATCGAGAGAGAACATGCCATCTGGAGAGGTCCCAAATGAAATTTTTATGGGAGGTCCTAGAAAGTTCCAGATCAAGACTGGATCCTGGATCGAAGACAGACCTGGCTTTTCCAATGGCTCAGCTTATACAGATCTGGATAACGATGGAGACCTTGACCTTGTGGTTAACAACCTAAATTCTCCTGCAAGCATCTATGAAAATACAGTAGAATCAGGAAATTGGATCTCATTAAAGTTCGAGTTCAAGGATGGGAATCTTAACGGGATAGGAACTAAAGCGATACTATATTCAGAAGCGGGAAAAAACAAAAAACAGCTTTTCCGATCAAGAGGGTTTCTTTCGTCGGTGAATGAACGACTGCATTTTGGAGTTAAAAATAGGATTGATTCAATACAAATAATCTGGCCTGATCACACCTTCATGACAATCAATTCACCTGAACTCAATAGAGAACACCGATTAAGTTATCAAAATAACCACCCAAAATTTTCATATAAGAAAAATGAAAAAGCACAGGTTTTTACAAAGACAAAGGCTATTTCACACAGGCATATTGAGGACTCTTATGATGATTTCAAAAATGAAAAATTAATTCCATATGAAGTATCTAAGCTAAGTCCTGCAGTAGCTATAGGAGATGTTGATAACAATGGGTTTGATGATATTTTTATAGGCGGATCCTCCGGGAGGAAAGCAAAATTATTCTTGAACAATGGAAAGGCATTTTTAGAGAGAGAAATCACTGGTATAGCAATGGATTCTACTTATGAAGATAACACGGCAGTTTTTATAGATGTTGATAGTGATGGAGATCTAGACCTATATGTTGGAAGTGGTATTCATGAAGAAAGAATGGAAAAATTCGAGAAAGGTAGGCTCTACATAAATGAAGACCTCAAATTCATACGTTCCAAAGATTTGGCAGCACAGGACACATACATTACCTCTGTCGTTATAGCATCAGACCTGGATCTAGATGGCGATCAAGATTTATTTGTGGGTAATCATTCCAAACCTGGTGATTTTGGTGAATTAGTCCCGTCATATATTTTAAAGAACGATGGTAACGGCCAATTTGAGAAATATGATCAGTTTGTCTTACGCTCTCACGTGATGGACGCCAAATGGGAGGATATCGATCAAGACAATTATCCAGAACTTATAATAGCATCAGAATGGGATAGACCCAGAATCTATAAAAACAACGAAGGTATGCTATCAGAAATAGAACTGTCAGGAAATCTAAGCGGTCTATGGCAATCTATCGATACTTACGATATTGATCGTGATGGAGACGAGGATATTTTACTAGGTAACTGGGGACTGAACACAAGATTTAGTTTTAGACAGAGTAGCCTAAGAATGTATCATTCAGATTTCAATAGTGATGGGAATAAGGAAACTATTATCGCCTATCAACGTGGGAATGAATATTACCCTCTACATTCCAAGAGTGAAATAGAATCGCAGCTGAATTATGTCAGAAAGATTTTTCCTAAATACAAAGATTACTCCCTTAAAACGGTGAATCAAATTTCCAGTAAAGAGGCGATAGAGAACAGTAAAATTTACGAATTAAATCAGTTGGCATCTGGATATCTAGAAAATGTAAACGATAAATTTGAAACCTTTAGAATGTTTCCTTCCGAATATCAATTTGCACCAATCACTTGTTTTAGAAATATCAATGTGAAAAATAACTCTAATCTATTAGTAGGTAGGAATTCATTTAGAGTGAATTCATATCATGGTGGCTATTCAAGTTTAAAAGGGATTATTCTAAAAGACATTAATAACCATGCCCCCGTTTCAGAATATGGTATAGCACCATTCGATGAACAGATCCAAACTATAAAAAGTATACATATGAAAGATCATGAAATACTTCTCGTAATTCCAAATAATAGTGAATTGCAATCCTATACTTACAAATAATTGAGGCACTATATTAAAAACTGTGTAAGTATTGAATAACGGGGTTTGTTAGCCCCGTT
>NZ_CAJWRQ010000057.1 GCF_913046405.1 uncultured Christiangramia sp. | reverse complement strand
AACACCACAGCGAGTATCATTATCAAGGATGAGGATAGTAAAGGTCCTTCTTCTGAAATGTCGGCTTTTGTAGATCTTGGACTGCTCTCCGGAATGGGTACAAATAGTATCGAGAATGAGATCGGGATCCTGAAGTCACGCCGTATGATGACCGAAGTGGTAAAGGCCTTACAATTAAATGTTCAGTATATCGATGAAACCGGAATCCCGGCGAAGGAAATATATCTGAATTCTCCTGTGCTTGTCCAAATCCTGAAAATGGATGAGCAGAAATTAAAAGATCTTCCGGATTCTGAGTTCAGACAGTTTCATGTTAGCCAGAGTACTAATGAATTTCTACTTACAAATTCTGGAAGTGGAAAAACCTTTAAAGCCAAACCAGGTGTACCGGTAGATGTTGGTTTCGCAACTATTGTACTGAATCCTCAGGATGGAGGAGCTTCTGAAGTTTCAGACCTTAAGATCCAGTTTAGTACTATCGAGGGAGTAGCCTCAGCCTATCGTACTAAAGTGATGGTGAATTTAACCGACAAAAATTCCAGCCTGATTGAATTGTCTCTTGAAGATCCTGTAAAAGCGAAGGCCAGAGATATTCTTGATCAATTGATTTTGGAATATAACCGTGAGGCGATCGAAGATAAAAATCTGGTTGCCCGTAATACTGCGAAGTTCATCGATGAGCGTTTATCCATTATCAATGAAGAACTTGATAGTGTGGAAACCGGGAAAGAGGAGTTCAAACAGGATAATCAACTTACCGATATCCAGGCAGAGTCCAGTTTGTTTATAGAGAATGCGAGCGAATTTAACAAGCGTCAGCAAGAAATGGGTACTCAGGTAGAGCTGGCCAATGCCATGATCGAGTATTTGCGTAATGGATCTGAAGGTGATCTTTTACCGGCGAATCTAGGGATCTCTGAGCAAAGTGTCAATCAGCGTATTCAGGAATATAATGATCTTGTACTGGAACGTAACCGTATTCTTAGTGGATCTACGGCTAAGAACCCTATCGTGGTTCGCCTGAGTAGCCAGATCGATCAGATTAAAGGCAATGTACTTCAGAGTTTACAACGCATGCGGGATAATTTAAAGATTGCACAGGAGGATCTGAACAGACAGAGTGCCGTGATAGGCTCAAAAATTTCAGCAGTTCCAGGAAAAGAAAGGTTATACAGAGGGATAGAGAGGCAACAGAATATAAAGGAATCACTTTATATTTTTCTACTTCAGAAGAGAGAAGAGAATTCATTGAGTCTTGCGGTAACAGCACCAAAAGCAAAGATCGTTGATAGTGCTTACAGCTCAGATCAACCGGTCTCCCCAAAACCGAAGATCATCCTGCTTGCGGCTTTGATCCTGGGAATGTTGATCCCATTTCTTATCATCTATATAAGTCAACTGTTAAATAATAAAATTCAGAATCGTGCAGATCTTGATAAAGCTGCCAAAGAAATTCCTGTGGTTGGAGAGATACCAAAAGTCAAACGAGGGGATAAAGAGCTTATTGATAATAAGAGTGACAGGTCTATACTGGCAGAAGCTTTTAGAATACTTCATACCAATTTGCAATATCTACTTGCCAGTAATGGAGATAAAAAGACCGGTGTAAAGATCTTTATTACTTCGACGGTAAAAGGTGAAGGTAAGACATTTGCTGCATTCAATCTGGCGGTAACCCTTGCCAATACCGGGAAAAAAGTAGTGATCGTTGGAGGTGATCTTAGAAATCCTCAACTACAGCGATACGAAGCTGAGACCAAAAGTATGCTTGGAGTAAGTGATTATTTGATCAACAACTCGCATAGTCTCGATGGTCTTATTAAGCAGTCTGCATTACACTCTAATTTAAGTCTGTTAGCTTCAGGTAGTATCCCGCCGAACCCGGCAGAATTGTGGCGACTGGACAAATCTGGCCAGATGTTTGCAGAACTGGAGACTAGATTCGACTATGTTATTGTAGATACAGCGCCATCTATGTTAGTAGCAGATACCTTCCTGATCAATAAATTTGCAGACCTTACTTTATATATGGTAAGAGCTGGATACACCGAGAAAAAATTACAGGAGTTTGCACTGGATGCCAAACGAGATGGCAAATTACATGATGTTGGTTTTGTGCTGAATGATGTAGAATTATCGAACTTTGGCTATGGTAACAAATATGGTTATGTCTACGGTCAGGAGGAAACAAGTTTCTGGGATAAGATAAGAGGTAAGGCCATGTTCTGGTAATCTTATAACCCTGCTTACATATTCCCGGCTATCCGCCGGGTTTTTTTATACCTCAATATCTATATTTCTGTACTGAATAAGTTATACATATTTAGCTATATTTGGATCTAAACATTTCAAAGTCTCGTTCAACAGGCCTGAACCCACTGAATGTCAAAAACTAACCATAACCCTACCTCGCCAGGTTTGAACCTGAAGCTTTTACTGATCTCTCTGGTTAGTGCGCTGGTGCTTGTGATCTTGGGGTTCTTTATGCTGTGGCAGCGTTACCAGATCCTGGTAGACGACAGGCAAACTGAAATGTCTTCCATGATTGATGTGGTAGCCCAGAACATCGACCAATCTCTTAAATACAGTTATTCGGCAGCTCTTTCACTGGCATTGCAGATCGACGAAAAAGGTGAGATCGACAATTTTGAGCTCATTGCATCTCAGCTGGTAGATAACAACCCAAATATTGATGCGATACAGATAGTACCCGATGGCGTTATTACCAAAGTATATCCGTTTGAGGAGAATAAGGACGCTATTAACTATAATATTCTTGAAGATGCTACCCGAAATCAGGAAGCCCTGGAAGCGATCGAAAGTAAACGTATGTTTTTCGCTGGTCCGTTCGAACTGAAACAGGGTGGTCTTGCCGTTGTTGGACGATTACCTGTATTTATAAAAAATGACTTCTGGGGCTTTGTTGCCGTCATCATAAAGTTTGATAATTTGATGCATCAGTCTGGAATACAAGAATTATCTGGCGATGACTATCAATTTCAGTTTTCTAAAATTAACCCAGTTTCAGAAAAAGAAGAATTTTTTCTGAAATCCAGACCAGATCTTCACGAAAGTTATTCCGAAGTGATCACTCTGCCAGATGGAGAATGGCGGATATATATTATTCCGCAGTCACTACATCAGCCATTTTTAAGACTTATTCCGGTTGCTTTGCTTATCATTTTTTTCGGGGGAGCGGTTGCCTATATAATCTATCAGATTTTAAAACGTCCTGTGATCATGCAGCAGCGCATGAAGTCGCAGGCAGGAGAACTGGCTGAAAGTGAGCAGCGTTTTAGAACGATCTTTAACCAGGCGGCTATCGGGATGGCCCGTCTTGATACCAACACCGGGATCATCCTTGAAACCAATAAGAAATTTCAGCAATTACTAGGTTATCCTGAAGACTACCTGGTGGGTAAATCACATATCGATATTACCCATCCAGATGATAACGAAAGGAATATTGAGCTGATGGAAAAACTCAGGAATAATGAGATCAATCAATACAGTCTACAAAAACGCCTTATTAGAAGCGATGGAAAAATCATCTGGATAAATCTAAGTGTTTCGCCTTTATGGGCGGAAGGAGAGCAGGCAACTTCGCAGATTGCACTTATCGAAGATATTTCTGCCAGGATGGAGACAAAGCAGTTGTTGATCGATAATGAGAACCGATTCCGGGCCCTCGTGGAAAATAGTGATGAGATCATACTTATCGTGGATACAGAAAATAGTGTTCGTTATTATTCTCCTTCACTAGCTAAGGTCTCCAAATATGAAGAGATTGATTTTACCGCCCATGGAGTTTTACATTATATTCATCCAGATGATCATGACCTTTTAAGACAAAAGATCGAGTACTCTTATACGAAACCTAACCTACCCATTGCCGATATTATCCTTCGGGTAAAAAATGCGGAAGACCACTGGTTCTGGGTAAATGCGACGCTAACCAATATGCTGGAGGTTCAGAATGTGAATGGATTCGTGGTGAACCTTCGGGATATTACAGAAAAGCGTGAGGCGGAACTCAACCTTGTAAAATCTTATGAACTGGTGATGGAGCAGAATAAACGTCTGCTAAACTTTGCTTATATAGTTTCACACAATCTACGCTCTCATGCCAGTAATATGCAGTCTATTCTGGAATTGTATACTGAAGAAGATTCAGTAGAGGAAAAGGATCGGTATATAGAATTGCTTCAGAAAGTATCGGGGAATCTTGACCAGTCTTTACATGATTTGAATGATGTGGTTTCCATTAGCACAAATATGGATATTAGTATTCAAAAAA
The DNA here is from genome assembly GCF_913046405.1 of uncultured Christiangramia sp. GTDB lineage: Bacteria > Bacteroidota > Bacteroidia > Flavobacteriales > Flavobacteriaceae > Christiangramia > Christiangramia marina. The sequence goes on along the minus strand of NZ_CAJWRQ010000057.1, from coordinate 15,332 downwards.
TTAATGTGCGGGACATGCTGGAAAATACACTGGAAATTCTAATTCCGCAAATCAACCGGAAGGAGGCTAGAATTCGAAATAAAGTTCCGGCTGAGATGGAGGTTTCCTTTAACGCGGCTTATATGGAAAGCGTATTATTAAATTTCCTTACCAACGCGCTTCTTTATACCGATAAATCCAGGACTCCGGAAATTATTATTTCTGGCTATCTAAAAAATGAGCGATGGGTGCTTGAAGTGGAGGATAATGGAATTGGGATAGATATGGATGCTTATGGTGATAAGATCTTCGGACTCTATAAAACTTTTTCCAGTAGAAAAGACGGTCGTGGTGTAGGTCTTTTCATTACAAAAAACCAGGTGGAGGCTATGGGAGGTTCGGTTGATGTGGAGAGTACGCCGGGAGAAGGGACGACTTTTAAAGTTTATTTTAAATGACAGATAAGATAGCAGTGATAGACGATGATGAGGTCTATCAAATGATCATTAGCCGGTACATTGAAAAATCTGGCGCTTTCAGGCTGGCAGAATATTACCAGTTTCCAAAGGAGGCATTGAAGTACTATAGTAACAATAAAGAGAATTTACCTTCAGTGATGTTACTGGATATTAATATGCCCTTAATGGATGGCTGGCAGTTTCTGGAGGCTTTGCAATCTCAATTTCCGGAAGTTTACGATCATACAAAGATTTACATCGTGACCTCGTCGATCGCATTTTCAGATAAAGAACGTTTTGAGAATTTTCCGAAGTTGGCAGGTTTTCTATCGAAACCTTTGAATGTAGATAAGCTTAAAGAAATAGGAGGGAGTCAGAAATAAAAAAGTTCGGTGTAGGGACCGAAACTTTATAGATACTTGAAGAATTTTTACTAAGCTGCTGAAGTAATATTGTAATGAGAAAGAATAGTCTCATAAAAAAAGATGCTTTTTTCATCCTTTTTAAGACAGGATTGTAAAAATCTTTCCAGGTCCATACACTCAAAAGTAATGTTTGTATATTTTTTATGGCCAACTGGTAATTGTAATTCGATCGTTTGCTCATCATAGTTGATCTGCACATTCTTAGCTTCGAAATATTTTTTTACGATGGCTCTATGCATTAACTGAAAATTCGAGGACTCTAGATTCTTATTTGAAATACTGTATGAAATAAGATTTTTAACCTCATCTATTAACTCCGGGGTAGTAAAATTGTTCATTATGAAAGTATTGATAGGTGTATTGTTGTATGATTAACAATTGCTAAATTACTATTAGACAGGCTAAAAGCTGTTAATAAAAATCTAATACTTCCCTTATTAATAAATTTTTAACCTTAGCGAAAATTTGTTTATAAAAATTTTAGATTATAGATCTAGAATCATCGGTGAACGCATGATACTGCCAGCTTCATCAAGAATTGAGAGATTGTAAAACGAAGTTTTGTTCCGTTTGAGGTAGCCTGAAGAGTAATGAATATGTCCAAACAAATGGATTTTCGGCTGAACGAAGTCTAATGTTTTCAACAATTCCTCACATCCCAGACGTTCTCCAGAAGCAATTTGGTCCATGATGCCGTATGGAGGAGTATGAGTGATTAGTACATCTGTATCTTCAGGGATCTTGTTCCAGTGCCTTTGCATGGCCAGACCTCTTTCTCTGTTAAATGCCCAGTTCTCCAATCCTGGAGTAACGGGTGAGCCCCAGAATTTTGTTCCTTCAATAATCAATTCGTGATCGAGGAGTACTTTGATGCCTTCGGGAATGCTTTTTAACAACTCCTTCTTTTCAAAATAAAAATCGTGATTACCTGGTATTAGGATTTTGTAGGAGTGAGGTTGATCACTCATCCATTTCAGGAAATTATTGGTTTCATTCCGAGTGCCACCATCTGTACAATCGCCGGCATGAATAAGCACGTCGCCCTCGGGAATGGGTAAATGATGATGTAAATTATGAGTGTCTGCAAGACAAACGAGCCTCATGCTAATTAAATTGGTTGAGTTTAAAACAAAAAAAATCCGTTGATGCAAATCAACGGATTTAATTCTTCTTTCTCAATTATTATTCTTCATCTTCCGATCCTAACTGGAGCATTTCTCCAGTAGTTGGTAAGACTTTATCAATCGTTTTCAAAATTCCAAAGGCGACGATCGCAGCAGTTACTACGAAAAATATAAATTTAACCAGCAAACTTTCACTGATTACAAGACTGTAAAACCCGAGAAATAACTCGACCATTACAAATAAAACTTTTACACCGACCTTTAAAAACATTTTTTTCTAATTATTACCCTACAAATATAACGCGCAATAAGCTTAGGTTGAAAGTTTAAAAATAAGTTTGACGAATATTTAACTTTGGTAACTTCTGGCTCACAATCTTTTAAGTTAAATATTCTTAATTCAGCCAGAATCATGCCTGCCGAATAGTAAATTGGCTCACCTAAATCCTGGTAAATTGAAAAAATCATGCAAAATCGCTATTGGAGTTTTGATCGCAATTGGTGTTCTCGCTCTTATTTTAGTGATCGCGAACAACATTCTGGAGAGTAAGATCAAGAAAGGAATCGAGAAAAATCTGGATTCTGCAAATGCGGTGTATGAAAAGGTCGATGTGAAGCTTTTAAATCGTTCTGCGGAAGTAATCGATGCTGCCATTAGTATTCGCGGTAAAATGTTGAAAGTTGATACCATCAGATTAAATGATATCGAGATTCTTGAGTATTTGACTAACAAGAATATCGTTATTGGGGACCTAAGAATTTCCAATCTTGAAGTGAAGATCTTTAAACTTCCGAAGAAAGAGAAGGATACGTCCACTTCTAAAAAACAGAATAGTTTTAAAAATAAGATTAGGATCAAGTCGGTTAGAGTTTCCGGGGGGAGCCTGAAGATCTTTGAAAAAGATAGTTCCAATCATAGATTTTACTCAAAACTGCGTGATATTAGTATGGAGCAGGTGCGAATTGATTCAACCTCTCTAAAGGAATCGGTGCCATTTAATTATGACCTTATCCTTCTGAATATTGATAGCTTGTATTATGATCTTAATGATCTTCAGAAATTGTATGTTGGCGACCTTGTGATCAGGAATGACGATGTGAAGATTACCGATTTCCAGCTGAAACCGAAGTTTTCCAGAAATGAGCATCAGCAGAATATTAGTAAAGAAACCGACTGGTATGATCTGGAGATCGATAGTATCGGGATTCAGGGGCTCACCTGGAGTTTGCAAAATGACAGCCTGAAAATTGGAAATTCTCTCACACATATAGATCAATTCAATTTTGTGATCTACAGGGATAAGTTACAGCCAGATGACAATAGTATTAAGCCTTTATATAGTCAAATGCTTCGGGAAATGCCTGTGCTATTGCAAATTGATAGCATAAGTCTTACGAACGGGTATCTCAAGTACGAAGAGAAGATTCATGCAGATCGCGAGCCGGGAATTGTAGATTTTTCTAATATGAATTTTCAAATAAGCCAGATATCCAATGTGAATCTTGATAAGCAGGATTTTCCGGAAACCGTGATAAAGGCTCAGGCAGATTTTATGGAAACGGCATCTCTGGATGTGAATTGGAGTTTTAATATTGCTGATACCCAGGATCGTTTTAATATAAGCGGGGAACTTGGCAGGATCGCTGCGGAACAGATCAATGAATTCATGAAGCCCGCCATGAATGTACAGGCACATGGAGAAATTGAAGATATGTTCTTTAATTTCGCAGGTGGACCTTACAAGGCTAACGGTGATATGCGCTTGGAGTATAAGGATTTTAAGATCGAAGTATTACAGAAGGATGGAAAAGAGAAGAACAAAGTCGTATCTGCACTGGCGAATCTTATCGTGAAGAATAAAGCGCAGAATAGTAAAGCGAATCATAAAGATATTGCTGTAGAAAGGGACAGAACTAAATCTTTCTGGAACTATCTCTGGAATATGATCAAAAATGGAGCTTTGAAAGCATTTATTTAAATTTTGAAAGTTACTACCGGTCTGTTGGCATGATTGACGAGGTCTTCGCTAATGCTTCCATTGAAAAAGTGTGCGAGACCTTTACGACCATGCGTTCCAATTCCAAGCAGGTCTGCTCCTCGCTTACGTGCAAAATTCAGAATACCTTTTTCAACGCTTATATCATTATATATATGAATATTGGTTTCCAGCTCCGGATATTCTTCTGTAAATTTCAGTATTCTTTTAGTAGCTTCCGCAGTGCTCAAAAAGTCATTAGGCGTGTTTACAAATAACAGGTGCATTTGCGTATCGATTGCCCGGGCAAATTTCATGGCCCTGGAAAGCAGGTCTTTTTGATCTGAAGTAGCATCTGTAGCGAACACGAAATTTTCAATTCTGAAGTCAGGAATTTCATTTTTGATGACCAGTACAGGAATTTCAGAATTACGCACGACCTTCTCTGTATTGGAACCAATGAACATTTCTTGGTAGCCGCTGGCACCATGTGAACCCATCACGATCATTTCGCAATTATTCTCCTGACTAATTTCAATAATACCTTCAAAAGCACGGTGAAACTGAACGGTTTCGTGCACCTTTATTCCTTCAAGATAGTCTGCCATCTTTAATCTGGAAAATCTTTGATGCGCTAGCTTCATAAAAAATAAGGCTTCAGGAACATTCTGGCTACTGCCATGTACCGGGTCGATCAACATCATGGGTAGCTCCAGCATATGGAGCAAATAGATCTCACTGTCGAATTTTCGGGCCAGTTGTGCAGCGACTTTAAGAGCTTTTTCGGCCTGATCGCTGAAATCGGTGGGAACTAGAATATTTTTCATAATTTGAAGTAATAGATTGAAGGTGAAGTCTCTATTAAATTTACGAAGAATATTTCATTTCCTCTGGCGTTTTTATACTTGAAAAATATTGCTATATTTGCAGCGTTGAAACTAAAATTTTGGTACAGCGAGGGGACAGAAGTCCCCTCTTTTTATAAACATATGCTGAAGGATAAAGTAGAAAAATTAGCAGAGCAGGTCTTTGAAGAGAATAAGAACTTATTCTTAATAAGCCTTGACATAAACTCCGCTAATCACATAAAGATCGTCATAGACGGTGATGAGGGAGTTTCAGTAAATGATTGTATTACAGTAAGTCGCGGGATCGAGCATAATCTTGACAGGGAAGAGGAAGATTTTTCGCTGGAAGTGACTTCTGCAGGGGTTTCTGAACCTTTGAGCTTACCAAGGCAATACAGGAAAAACATAGGTCGCAGGCTGAGAGTGAAAACTGAAAATGATAAATTTGAAGGAGATCTTCTGGCTGCAGACGAAAAAGAGATCAAGCTAGCCTGGAAAGCCAGGGAGCCCAAGCCGGTAGGTAAAGGGAAGGTCACAGTTGATAAAGAGGCAACATTGTCTTATGATGAGATTGTGGAAGCGAAAGTTAAAATAACATTTTAATCACAAATTGATATGGAAAATATCGCGTTGATTGAATCATTCTCAGAATTTAAGGATGATAAGCTTATAGACAGGGTTACGCTTATGGCGATCCTGGAAGACGTTTTCAGAAATGCTTTGAAGAAAAAGTATGGAGAAGACGATAATTTTGATATTATTGTAAACCCTGATAAAGGAGATCTTGAGATCTGGAGAAACCGGATCGTTGTTGCAGATGGTGAAGTGGAAGATTCCAATAGGGAAATTTCTCTTGCTCAGGCCAGAAGGATCGAACCCGATTTTGAAGTTGGTGAAGATGTTTCAGAAGAAGTGAAGCTTATTGACCTTGGAAGAAGAGCTATTTTGGCATTACGTCAAAACCTGATCTCTAAGATCCATGAGCATGATAACACGAATATTTATAAGCAGTTTAAAGATCTTGAAGGAGAGATTTATACTGCAGAAGTTCATCATATAAGGCACAGAGCAATCATTCTCCTTGATGACGAGGGCAATGAAATTGTGCTTCCTAAAGACCGCCAGATTCCATCAGATTTCTTTAGAAAAGGAGAAAACGTACGCGGGATCATTGAAAGCGTGGAGTTAAAAGGTAACAAGCCTACCATTATCATGTCCCGAACCGCACCAGGTTTCCTTGAGAAGTTATTCGAGCAGGAAATCCCTGAAGTGTTCGATGGTTTGATTACTATCAAAAAAGTTGTTCGTGTACCTGGTGAAAAAGCGAAAGTAGCAGTAGATTCTTATGATGATAGGATCGATCCTGTAGGTGCCTGTGTGGGAATGAAAGGTTCTCGTATTCACAGCATTGTTCGTGAGCTTGGAAATGAGAACATCGATGTGATCAATTTCACCAATAATGAGCAGTTATTCATCACAAGAGCTCTGAGCCCTGCGAAGATAACCAGCATTAAAATGAATGAGGAAGCTAAAACTGCTGAGGTAATGCTGAAGCCGGAAGAAGTTTCCAAAGCCATTGGTAGAGGTGGTCACAACATTAGACTGGCCGGGCAGTTAACCGGTTATGAGATCGATGTTTACAGAGAAGGTGTTGAAGAAGATGTGGAGTTAAAAGAGTTTACAGATGAAATTGAAGATTGGGTGATTGCCGAATTTTCGAAAATTGGTCTGGATACTGCAAAGGCTGTACTGGAACAGGATGTTGATGATCTTGTGCGTCGTACAGACCTTGAGGAAGAAACCATCAAAGACGTTATGTCGGTTCTTCGCTCAGAATTTGAAGAATAATATTTTTTTAATATAGAATACATTAAAAGAGGTTAATTTAGAGGGCAATTTATGGCAGAAGCGAAAACAACGCGATTAAATAAAGTTCTACGTGAGTTCAATATCTCGTTAGACAGGGCTGTGGAATATCTTACTTCCAAAGGCTACGAGATTGATGCACGTCCAACTACCAAGATCTCGGGAGAAATCTACGAGGTGCTTTCTGACGAGTTCCAAACCGATAAGAGTAAAAAGGTTGCTTCCAAAGAAGTAGGAGAAGAGAGAAAGAAGGAGAAGGAGGAACTTCGCAAGGAAATAGAGGAAAAGCGTAAAGCTGAAGAGGTGAAGAAAGAAGAAGTTTCTACTTCCAGAGCCAAGCTTGCCGGTCCTAAAACGGTTGGTAAGATAGACCTGGACAAAAAGCCCGGAGCGCAAACTCCTGCGGAAGAATCCTCTGAAGAAACTGAAGAAGTAAAAGAAACTCCAGCTGAACCTGTCAAAGAAGCGGAGAAGACTACTGAAGAAAAAGAACAACCAGCAAAATCTGTAGAGAAGCCTAAAGAGGTTCCTGCGGAAAAACCTGCTGAGAAAAAAGAAGCTCCAGTTGCTAAAAAAGAAGCTATGCCAGAAGTGAAAACAGAGGCTAAAGCTGAAACTGAAAAAGCTCCTGATGCTCCAGACGCTACCGAAGAAGGTTCTGATACGATCAAGACCAATTACACGAAGCTCGACGGACCTAACTTCACCGGTAAGAAAATCGACCTTTCACAGTTCAAGAAACCTGTCAAGAAGAAAGACGAGAAGAAAACCGAATCTAAGGATGAAAAGGACAAGCGTAAGAAACGTCGTCGCCGCATCAGTAAAGATGTAAAAGGTGGTGGAGGTAACAGTCCGCGTGGTGCAGCTGCTAAAAAAGGCGGAAGAGCAAGAAGCAAACCTATTACAAAAGAAGAACCAACCGAAGAAGAAGTACAAAAACAAGTACGTGAAACTCTGGAGAAACTTCAGGGTAAGTCTTCCAAAGGTAAAGGGGCTAAGTATAGAAGACAGAAAAGAGACGAACACAGGCAACGTTCCGCAGATGATCTTGCACAGCAGGAATCTGATGATAAGATCTTAAAGGTAACAGAATTCGTTACTGTAAGTGAAGTCGCAACGATGATGGATGTGCAGGTAACTAAGATTATCTCAGCATGTATGTCACTTGGAATGATGGTAACCATGAATCAGCGTCTTGATGCTGAAACATTAACTATCGTTGCTGAAGAATTTGGCTATGAAGTTGAGTTCACCACAGCAGATGTAGAAGAAACTGTTGAAGAAGTTGAAGAGAACCCTGAAGATCTTGTAACCAGAGCTCCTATTGTAACTGTAATGGGTCACGTGGATCATGGTAAAACATCCTTACTGGATTATGTTCGTAAAGAGAATGTAATTGCCGGTGAGAGTGGAGGGATCACTCAGCATATCGGAGCTTACGGAGTTGAGCTTGATGGTGGACAAAAAATCGCATTCCTGGATACTCCTGGTCACGAAGCCTTTACGGCGATGCGTGCTCGTGGTGCACAGGTAACAGATATCGCGATCATTGTGATTGCGGCAGATGATGATGTGATGCCTCAAACAAAAGAAGCGATTTCTCACGCACAGGCTGCAGGAGTACCGATCATCTTCGCGATCAACAAATCTGATTTGCCAACGGCAAATCCAGAAAGGATTAAAGAGAAACTTGCCCAGATGGATCTTCTTGTAGAAGACTGGGGTGGTAAGATTCAGTCACATGATATTTCCGCCAAAACAGGAGCTGGCGTAAAAGAATTACTTGAAAAAGTACTTCTGGAAGCAGAAATCCTGGAACTGAAGGCGAATCCTAAGAAACTTGCCAAAGGTACCGTGGTGGAAGCATTCCTTGATAAAGGACGGGGTTATATTGCGACTATTCTTGTTCAGGCTGGTACTCTTAAGATTGGAGATTATGTACTTGCCGGTAGAAATAGTGGTAAGATCAAAGCTATGCATGATGAGCGTGGTCATGAGGTGAAAGAAGCCGGACCATCTACACCAGTGTCTATTTTAGGACTTGATGGTGCTCCTCAGGCAGGTGATACCTTCAAAGTAATGGAAGATGAGCGTGAAGCAAAAGATATCGCAGCACGTAGAACTCAGTTACAACGTGAGCAGAATGTTAGAACTCAGCGTCACATAACGCTTGATGAAATTGGTAGACGTATCGCACTTGGTGACTTTAAAGAACTTAATATAATCCTGAAAGGGGATGTGGATGGTTCAGTAGAAGCGCTTACAGATAGTTTCCAGAAGCTTTCTACGGAAGAGATTCAGGTGAATATCATACACAAAGGAGTTGGTGCAATTACTGAAAGTGATGTACTGTTAGCTTCAGCATCTGATGCGGTAATTATAGGATTTAACGTTCGACCTGCAGGTAACGCCAGAATGGTGGCCGATAAGGAAGAAATTGATATCCGTACTTACTCGATCATCTACGATGCGATCAATGATCTTAAAGATGCGATGGAAGGTATGCTTTCACCAGAACTTAAAGAAGAGATCACTGGTACTGCAGAGATTAGAGAAACCTTTAAGATTTCCAAGGTTGGTACAATCGCTGGTTGTATGGTAACCGCAGGAACTATTTACAGAAGTGCTGGAATACGACTTATTAGAGATGGTGTGGTTGTTTATACTGGAGAACTGGCTTCATTAAAGCGATTCAAAGATGACGTTAAAGAAGTGAAGAAAGGCTACGATTGTGGTCTTCAGGTTAAGAACTACAACGACATTAGAGAAGGTGATGTAGTAGAAGCATTTAGAGAAGTAGAGGTTAAGAAAACCTTGAAATCAAAATAAACTGAGTAGTATACTCAAACAAAGAAAAGCGGCTCATGTAGCCGCTTTTTTTATGCTAGTGGTGTCAACAGTATATATTGGCAATTCAGTATTGAGTATTATGCATTGTGTTATCAGGAAAACTATAGCTCTATCAAAGCTTTTTCCAATAAAAGCAGATGGATCAAACAGCAAACTGCCATATATTCCAATCAAATTCTTTCAGAAAGTTGGGAATATGGGTAAAGAGACTTTGATTAAAAACCTGAATTATTGGTTAAAATATGAGAAATCTTCAGCTATAAATAGTTGATCTTGTAGCGTCGTTTGTAAATATCAGTTTCCGAAGAGCTATCAACAGAAAAAACGGCTCAATGAGCCGTTTTATAATGTATAATTTTCAAATTCTTATTTCCTCTGTGGCTTCGGAATAAAAGCTGAAGGAAATTCTTCTTTCAGGGTTAAAAGCGCTCTGTCTGCTTCCAGTCTGTTTCTAAAGTTACCTACCCAAACTTTATAATTGGGGGCTTCGTAAGCGATTTTAGAGGGGTATTCATAAAGATTCCGGTACTTTTGAATTACTTCGTTTGCTTCACCATTATCTCCATAAAATAATTGAATCACGAAGCGGTCGCCAATCTTGTTATTATCATTCAATTCTTTCTTTACTTCCATGAGCTTGTCGATCTTTTTGCTTTGTTGAATTTCAACACTGGCCTGTTGAGCACTGGAACTCAGATTAAAAAGAAGGAAAAAAGCTGCGATCGCAAATGAGTACTGTATATTAGGTTTTTTCATAGCTTGTGGTCTTTTGACAAATGTAAAATATAATAACTTAAACAGCTTGTAAAATATTATTTAGAACTATTATAAATTACCCATTAACACTTATCTAACATTCCTAGAATCGTCTATAAGTATTACTTTTGTGCCTGAATTTAAAGGTACCTTTTTAGGTATTTAGCCCTAAAATACTGAGTGTAAAAACCGTACCAAAGTTTAGACGTTAATCGAACTTAAAATATGAAAAAGGTGATTTTCCGCCATTCAATTTCGCGACAACTACTCTTAAGCGTAGCTTTCTTATTTACATTTTCTCTGTTCGCGCATGCGCAGGATCAGACGGCGCAGGATACTACAGCTCAGGCTGAGTCTGGTCAGGCAGCCGAAACTGATGCTGGTGCTGGAGCAGCTGCTGCCTCTCTTGGAGATGCTGCTGCTGGTAAAGAATTATTCAATTCATTGTGTGCAGCCTGTCATAAACCTTATTCTAATTCTATTGGTCCTGCCTTAAGCGGTGCGACAGATAGACATGAAATGGAGTGGCTTTATGACTGGATCCAGAATTCTGCTGCTTTGATCGCTAGTGGTGATGCTGAAGCTAACGAAGTTTACAATGAATGGAATCAGACGGCAATGCCGGCTTTTCCTCAATTGACCGAGAGTGATATTGATAATATTCTTGCTTACGTTGAGCAGCCTAAACCAGAGCCAACAGCGGCAACTACTGGTGCAGCTCAGTCAGGTGAAGGTGAAGGTTCAGGTGGTGTTTCTGTAAATATCATTTTAGGAATTCTTGCTTTTGTCCTGGTGCTTCTTCTTGTGGTGCTTTTCCTTGTAAACAAAACATTAAGAAATTTCGCTTCTGCTTCTGGAATTGCAATTCCGGAGAAGCCAAAAACTAAACCTTTATATCAATCTTTCGTAGAGAATCAATTCCTTCTTGTTGTGACGTCAATCTTCGTGTTGCTTACTGTAGGGTACTTCTCTTACGGTTTCCTAATGCAGATTGGTGTTGATCAGGGTTATCAGCCAATTCAGCCAATTCACTATTCACATAGAATTCACGCAGGTGATAATCAGATCGAGTGTAAGTACTGTCACTCTTCTGCCAGAGTTTCTAAACACTCCGGGATTCCTTCCCTAAATGTTTGTATGAACTGTCACAAGGCTATTGCTGAAGTGTCTCCTGAAACGGCTACTGAAGAATACTCGAAAGAGTTTTACGATAAAGAAATCGCTAAGTTATATGATGCGACCGGTTGGGATCCTGCTTCCAGAACTTATTCTGGAGAAGAGAAACCAGTTAAATGGGTTCGTATTCACAACCTGCCAGATTTTGCATACTTCAATCACTCGCAGCACGTAAGTGTAGCTGGAATTGAATGTCAGAAATGTCATGGTCCTATCGAAGAAATGGAGATCGTTTATCAAAATGCGCCTCTAACCATGGGATGGTGTGTTAACTGTCACCGCGAAACGAATATCAGAATTGAGGGTAATGAGTACTATGAAAAGATTCATGAAGAATTATCCAAAAAATATGGTGTAGAAGAGCTTACGGCTGCTCAAATGGGTGGTTTAGAATGTGGTAAGTGTCACTACTAAAATCCTGAAGTTCAGGTTTAAATTAAGAAGCTAATATTTAGATATAATATGTCATCAAACAAGAAATACTGGAAAAGTGTTGAAGAGCTGGAAGATAAAAGCTCTGTTGTTGAGACGCTCCAGCAAAAGGAATTCGCTGAGGAGATCCCAATTGAGGACTTTCTTGGGGATAAAGATAATCTTGCAGACTCTAAAACTTCAAGACGTGATTTCCTTAAGTATGTTGGTTTCAGTACAGCAGCGGCATCACTGGCTGCCTGTGAAGGCCCGGTGGTAAAGTCTATTCCTTACGTAGTTCAGCCAGATAGGATAGTTCCTGGTGTTGCTAACTACTATGCGACAACTATTGCTGATGGTTTCGACTTCGCCAGTGTGTTGGTAAAGACACGTGAAGGTCGTCCTGTAAAAATTGAAAATAATGATCTTTCGAAGTTCAAGGGCGGAGTTAACGCTCGTGTTCACGCTTCGGTACTTTCATTGTATGATACTAAAAGGGTTAAACGCCCAATGATTGAAGGAAGAAACGTTTCCTGGGAAGAATTCGACCGTCAGGTTGTTTCAGAACTTGAAAACGCGAATGGTGAGATCGTATTGCTTACGCAAACATTTGCCAGTCCTTCAACTACAAAATTAATTCAGGAGTTTTCTTCGAAATTCGGTAATGTACGCCACGTGGTGTATGATACTATTTCAGAAGATCCTGCATTGAATGCATTTCAGTCTAAATACGGAAGACGCGCACTACCTCACTATGATTTCTCTAAAGTGGAAACAGTAGTTGGTGTTGGTGCAGATTTCCTTGGTGACTGGCAAGGTGGTGGTTTTGATGCTGCTTTTGCAAAAACCAGAATACCTGAAAATGGTAAAATGTCACGTCATATTCAGTTTGAATCGAATATGTCGTTGACCGGAGCAAATGCAGATAAGCGTGTTCCAGTTAAACCATCTGAGCAAAAAGCTGTAATGGCTGCTCTTAAAGGTTATATCGCTGGTGGTTCTACCAGTGCTCTTTCTGAAAAGCTTGATGATGCAGTAGTGAAAGCTGCCAGACAGCTAAGAAAAGCAGGAAGTGCTGCTGTGGTTGTGTGTGGAATTCCAGATGAGGAAGCACAGGCCTGGGCATTGGAGATCAACGAAGCTCTGGGAAGCCGGGTTATGGATACTTCGAATGCTCGTGTAACTCGCCAGGGAAATGCTAGTGAAGTAGCTCAGCTAGTTAAGGATATGAATAATGGAAGTATTGGCGCTCTTATGATCGCTGGTCTTAACCCGGTTCATACCCTTCCAAACTCGAAAGATTTTGTAGAAGGTCTTAAGAAAGTGAAGACTGTAGTTGATTTTACTACAAGAACTGATGAGACTTCTCAATTAAGTAAATATGTTGCTGCAACTCCGCACTATCTTGAAAGCTGGGGAGATATTCAGTATAGTGAAAAGGCTTTCAGTCTTATGCAGCCAACAATAAGACCATTATTTGATACCAGACAATTTCAGGATACGTTATTGAAATGGACAGGTAATGATAAGTCTTACTACGAGTATATTCAGGAAACCTGGTCTGGCGGACTTGGCGATCGTAACTGGAGCGAAGTGCTTCATGATGGTGTCTTTGAAGCTAGTTCACCGGTAGCTCTTCCGGCTTCAGCAGGAAGCAGCGCATCAGCTATTTCTTATAGCATTGATGATCTTGACGGTGAAGGATTTGAATTAAGTCTTTACACTAATACTGCGATTGGAGATGGACAGCAGGCAAACAACCCTTGGTTGCAGGAAATGCCAGATCCATTAACCAGAGCAAGTTGGGATAACTACATTACCATGTCTAAGGCAGATGCCGAGGCGATGGGAGTTATGAACGAACATGTTGCAAATGGCGGACTTAACGGTAGCTATGTGAACGTTAGCGTGGGTGATACTGTAGTTCAGAATGTTCCGGTTTATATTATGCCAGGACAGGCAAAAGGATCTGTTGGTCTTGCACTTGGATACGGTAGAAAAGCCGGTGTTCAGGAAGAGATGCAAACAGGTGTGAATGCTTATCCGTTATATAACGATTTCAGATCTGTTCAGAAAGTAAAAATAGAAAAGGCTCCGGGTGTTCATGAGTTCGCCTGTGTTCAGCTTCATAATACTTTGATGGGTCGTGGAGATATCATAAAGGAAACTACCCTTGAGATCTTTAATACCAAAGATGCTCACGTATGGAACCGTGTTCCGGAAGTTTCTTTAGATCACCAGGAAACTCCAGTAACTTCTCCGGAAGTTGATATCTGGGAAAGTTTCGATAGGTCTACAGGTCCTCACTTTAATTTGAGTATCGACCTGAATGCATGTACCGGATGTGGTGCTTGTGTGATTGCCTGTCATTCTGAAAACAACGTTCCAGTAGTTGGGAAAGAGGAAGTAAGAAAGTCCAGAGATATGCACTGGTTGCGTATTGACCGTTACTTCTCTTCTGAAGACAACTTTACGGAAGATATTGAGGAAAAAGAAGATGCTTCAGGTCTTGGATTTGGAGACTATATCTTTGGAGATCGAGAAGGAGAAGGTTCATTGTCTACTTTCGACAGACTTGAATCTACTGCAGATAATCCTCAGGTTGTATTCCAGCCGGTAATGTGTCAGCATTGTAACCATGCACCATGTGAAACAGTTTGTCCTGTTGCGGCAACTTCTCACGGTAGACAGGGTCAGAATCAAATGATTTATAACAGATGTGTTGGTACTAGATATTGTGCGAACAACTGTCCTTATAAAGTACGTCGTTTCAACTGGTTCAATTATGCTCAGAATGATGAGTTTGATTATCACCTGAACAACGACCTGGGTAGAATGGTTCTCAATCCTGACGTTACTGTACGTTCCAGAGGGGTAATGGAGAAATGTTCTATGTGTATTCAAAAAACTCAGAAAACCATTCTTGATGCGAAGAGAGAAGGTAGAACGATCGAAGATGGAGAATTCCAGACTGCATGTTCTGCTGCTTGTGATAAAGGTGCGATGGTCTTTGGGGATGTGAATAACAAAGACTCGAAAGTTCTTGAAAAGAAAAATGACGACAGGATGTATCATCTTCTTGAGTATGTAGGTACGAAACCAAACGTGATGTACCAGACGAAAGTTAGAAATACAACCGAAGCTTAAAATAATGAATAACTAAGAATCAATTAGAAGGATATGTCTCATTACGAAGCACCTATACGAAAGCCTCTAGTTACCGGGAACAAAAGCTATCACGATGTGACGGTGGATGTTGCTGCTCCGGTTGAAGGACGGGCTAACAAATCCTGGTGGATAGTTTTCTCTATTGCCCTTGTTGCCTTTCTTTGGGGTGTAGGATGTATAGTTTACACAATTTCTACAGGTATTGGTACCTGGGGATTAAACAAAACCGTAGGTTGGGCCTGGGATATTACCAACTTCGTATGGTGGGTAGGTATTGGTCACGCAGGAACGTTGA
>NZ_CAJWRQ010000056.1 GCF_913046405.1 uncultured Christiangramia sp. | reverse complement strand
TATCTCAGGGGTGGCTTTTTATCGGCGATGCATTAAGTCCATCAGGAGAGCTTCAATTCGTTCAAGCGCATCATCACGTTGTTTGACTGATTGAGGCTCCGTGTCCAGCACGGGAGGGAAGGAGGAAGGAATGTCAAAGGACACACGACATCGAGACGGTTTCATTCTGAAGTTGGGACATCCCCAGAATTGGGTACCCGCTTTTTTTCCTTTTTTGGCAGTTTTAATCACCATTTCTGTTTCACACTCCGGGCAGCGAGAAGCATATGCTGTAGGACTGGAATCAGGGTCGCGCTGAGTAAAATCTACACCTACGATCTTCGGAATAATTTCTCCGCCTTTTTCAACATAAACGGTATCTCCTTCCCTGATGTCCAGCTTTTCAATTTGATCTGCATTATGTAATGATGCACGACGTACTACTGTACCGGCGAGTTGCACAGGCTGTAGGTTTGCTACAGGCGTGATCGCGCCGGTTCTTCCAACCTGATAAGTAATTTTATCCAGCGTGGTAGATTCCTGCTCTGCCTTAAATTTGTAAGCAATTGCCCAACGCGGAGATTTAGCCGTATGGCCAAGCTCATCCTGTTGATGGAGATCATTTACTTTAATCACCACACCATCTGTTTCATAAGGAAGATCGTGACGATGCTTATCCCAGTAATTTATGTATTCAAAAACTTCCTCAATAGATGATTTTAATTCTGATTCTGCCGGAGCTTTGAAACCCCATTTCCTGGCCATTTCAAGACCTTCGTATTGTGTTTTGATATTCAGGTTATTTCCAACGATACTATAAAGCAAACATTCGAGCGGGCGACGAGCCACCTCAGCGCTATCCTGCAATTTTAAACTTCCGGAAGCTGTATTTCTTGGATTTGCATATGGTTCTTCCCCGGCTTCCACACGCTCTGCATTCATTTTCGCAAAACCTTCATAAGGCAAAACGATCTCTCCACGAATATCGAAACGTTCCGGGAAATCACCCTTCAGTTTTAATGGAACCGAGCGAATCGTTCGAACATTACTGGTTACCTCATCACCCTGAAATCCATCACCACGTGTTACTGCACGGGATAACCTACCATTTTCATAAGTAAGACTTATAGAGGCACCATCATATTTTAACTCGCAGACATAAGAAATTTCACCATCCACGCTTTTACGAATACGTTTCTCCCAATCTTCCAGCTCTTCTTTTGAATAGGAATTTGAAAGCGAATACATACGCTGATCATGCACAATGGTTTCAAAATTTTTAGTAACCGTACCACCCACGCGTTGAGTAGGCGAATTTTCATCGAACAAATCTGGATTTTGATCTTCCAGCTGCTGCAATTCCTTCAGCTTCATGTCAAAATCATAGTCACTTATTTGAGGCTTGTCCAGCACATAATAATTGTAATTATGCTGTTGTAATTCTTCTCTTAAAGCCTTTATCTTTTTTTCCGCGTCCATATTCTCTTTTTCTTATTCGGAAATTTTTAATGTGTCATTCTCGAACTTCAGCTGAAATTGCTTGTTTTCGTGCTCGAAGTTCAGCTTAAAATCTGAAGGATCTGCCTTATCGTTTGTGGGAAACCATTCCTTGTTGTGCTTGTTTACAACAATAAATAAACCTGAATCTTCTCCAATTGCGCAAAAATGTTCGTAATCTCCATCATATTTATGCAGATTATTCTCGACATTCAATTGCTTGAAAGTTTCTTTGATGTTAGATGTTGCCAGACCTATTTCTGCAATTCCTATGATATTTTCCGCAGTAAAAATGCCTTGCTCAGGTTTGCTG
Source organism: uncultured Christiangramia sp. (assembly GCF_913046405.1). Classification (GTDB taxonomy): domain Bacteria; phylum Bacteroidota; class Bacteroidia; order Flavobacteriales; family Flavobacteriaceae; genus Christiangramia; species Christiangramia marina. The sequence continues at coordinate 17,989 of NZ_CAJWRQ010000056.1, read as the reverse complement.
AAATTTCTGCGAGAAATAAACTCCACAATGTTTCGATCTTTATCATAAAAATACACCGACTTCGCATTCCAGTTACTAAAGTCGATGATCTGCTCATCATTATACTTTAGAACCGGAACTACAGTTTTCAACCAGTTAAGCGCCTCCTGTTCCTGCTCATCAGGTATGTGAAAAGCAAAATGCGTTGGCACGCTATTTTCCTTAAATTCGAATCGTAAAATTGAAAATCCGCATTGTACTTCAAAACTATCTTCTTCATAGTTGATGATTTCCATTCCAAGATCATCCTTGTAAAATGAGTATTGCCGTCTAACATCTGAAGTGTACAGACAAAGTTTATGGATCTTCATATCAGGTTTGGTTTTTATTCATCCATTTTGGGACTGGTCTGGCTTTATAATTATGCATCAGCTTCAGTAATTCTTCCATATTATCTGCCACCAGTAAGATCTCAAGATTCTCCTCTTTCAGCAGACCCTTGGCGGTCATTTTTTTCAACATACTAAGAAGGTCGTCATAGAATCCATTAATATTCAGCAAGCCAATGGGCTTACGATGCAAACCAAGCTGAGCCCAGGTAACAATCTCGAATAACTCCTCCAGCGTACCAAAACCACCGGGCAAGGTGATAAAAGCGTCGCTAAGTTCGTTCATGGTCAATTTACGCTCGTGCATATCCTTGGTAGTGATTAGCCGGTTCAGCCCTGTATGCACGACCTCTTTGGTTTTTAGAAACTCGGGAATAACACCGGTCGCGAACCCTCCATTTTCCATAACTCCATCGGCAACCTGACCCATTAATCCTAATTTACTACCGCCATAGACAAGCCGAATATTCCTCTTGGCGAGCTCTTCACCTACAACGCGGGCGGTTTTGAAAATTTCAGGATCTACTCCGTCACTGCTTGCGCAAAAGACCGCTACATTTTCAATAATATTATAATTCTCCACCATTAATTCTAATTGCTTTTAGCATTCGGTCGTTCCCAAAAATATCCTTTTTTAATTCTGCTTCAAAACCAAATCCTTGCACTAGCCTTAGAGTCTCTTTACCCAGATACTGGTTGATCTCAAAATATAAACTCCCACCAGTTTTCAGGTTTTTTGCAGCCAGTTCGCTAATTTTCCGGTAAAATATAAGTGCATTTTTATCGTCTACATATAATGCAAGTTCGGGTTCGTGATCAAGCACATTGGAATGCATCTCTTTCTTCTCCAGATTACGCACATAGGGCGGGTTGGAAACGATGAGATCATATTGCTGCTCCAGATCTTCAGTTTTCAGAATATCCTTCAGTTGAAAATCAATGTTTACATTATTAATCTTAGCATTGAAAATAGCAATTTTTAAAGCTTCTTCTGAAACGTCCCAGGAATGCACTTCCGCAGTATTTAAATTTTTAGCCAGGCTCACAGGAATACAACCACTACCCGATCCAATATCCAGGATCCTGATGGATTTCTCTTCCGAAGCAAGGTCCTCAAGAATCCATGACACGAGCTCTTCAGTTTCCGGTCTGGGTATAAGTACATTCTTGCTCACTTTGAACCTGAGTCCGTAGAATTCTGTCTCTTCCAGAATATGCTGAACAGGCTCATATTTCTTTAGCCTCAACAATGCCTTCTGAAATTGTGCTCTTTGCTCCTCTAAAAGCTCATACTTAGGTTCGAGCGCCAGGTCCAATCTTGTTTTTCCCAGGTAATGCTGCGTTAATAAAAAATAAAAAGACTGCACTTCAGTTTCAGGATAGAAATCTGAAAGTTTTTCGAAGAATACTTTTTTAAAATCTGATAAATGCATCAATTTTCCGGCTTTACAGATCTCTAAGCATATAAACTGTACAATTGTAATGACCGGTATCACCTACAGGCTTTTCTACAGTTTCGAATCCGCTTTTATGGTAAATTTTACGGGCACTTTCCATGTATGGAAGTGTTTCAATGTAACATTTTTCAAAAGAATGCTGCCTGCCAAAATCCATACAGGTATTGATCATTTTCGTCCCGATTCCTCTACCTCGCGCTTCAGGCAGGAAATACATTTTCTGAAGCTCACAAATGGGCTCTTCAGTTCCTCTTAAAGCAGCAATGCCAGCTCCTCCAATAACCTTATTGTTCTCCTCGACGATAAAATATGTCTTCCTATCTCCATCATATTCCGCAGTCATATCCTCTAATGCTTTGTCCTCATAAGCAGTCCCAACTTTGGGAACTCCCATTTCCACTAATACACTTTGGATTAAATGTTTAACCTGCTGATTATCTTCGGCTTTGATTTCCCGAATTTTCCATGTATCCATTCTGCCTAATTAATTCTATTTTTGTGCTGTGAATATACACGAAAAATACATTAAACGCTGTATAGAACTAGCCGAAAACGGGCTTGGAAGCACCTATCCTAATCCAATGGTAGGCAGCGTGATCGTTCATAAAAACAGGATCATTGGCGAAGGATGGCACCAGAAAGCGGGACAGGCTCATGCCGAGGTAAATGCTATTAATTCGGTTCAGGATCAGGAGCTGTTAAAAGATTCCACTATTTACGTAAGCCTGGAACCTTGCAGCCATTTTGGAAAAACCCCACCCTGCAGTGATCTTATCATTGATCGGGGAATCCCCAAGGTTGTGATAGGTACAATGGATCCATTTGCAAAAGTTGCCGGCCGCGGAATCAAGAAATTACTGGAGGCAGGAAAAGAAGTTCAGGTTGGGATTCTTGAAGAGGAGTGTAATGCGCTCAACAAGCGGTTTTTCACTTTCCATAAAAAACATAGACCTTATATTATTCTGAAATGGGCCCAAACCCGTGACCTGTTCTTAGCTCCAGAAACTAAGGACACCAATCGACCGGTATGGATTTCAAATCGGTACAGCAAACAGCTGGTTCATAAATGGCGTAGTGAAGAAAGCGGAATCCTGGTAGGTACAGGAACTGCAAAGGCAGATGATCCTCGTTTAGATGTTAGAAACTGGTCTGGAAATCCGCCTGTTCGACTGGTTATTGACCGGGAATTGAAACTCCCCCAAGATCTGGCACTTTTCGATCTGTCAAATAGAACGATCGTTCTAAACGAAAAACTGACTGAGAAGAAGCACGAAAACCTTGTTTACCAGAAGATTGAATTTTCAGAAAATATCGCTAAGGCAATTTGCAGGATCTGCTTCGAACAGGAGCTTCAATCACTAATTGTGGAAGGTGGAGCTAATATTTTAAAGCAATTCATTACTTCAAACCTTTGGGATGAGGCACGGGTTTTTACGGGTGACAACTACTTTGGTGATGGAGTTGAAGCTCCGAAACTAGATTTGAAACCAGCTTCTGCATATCAAGTTGAAGCAGATCTTTTAGAAATCTTTAGAAATAACGACAATGATTAAGACCATCATATTTGATTTTGGTGATGTGTTTATCAATCTCGATAAAGATGCAACTCAGCAAAACCTAGAGAAGATACAGATAAAAGAATTACCTGAACACATCCATAGTCGCAACCGGGATTACGAGCAAGGATTTGTAACTTCAGATGAAATATCAGACATCTACCGAACTGAATTTCCACAATTACAGCATAGAGATTTTATAGATTCCTGGAATTCAATTTTACTGGATTTCCCGGAATACCGACTTCAGTTTCTTCAGAAATTAGCAGAAAAAAAGAAATTCGAACTCATTTTACTGAGCAACACCAATGAAAACCATATTGAAAATATAAAGTCAAGGGTTGCATTTTACGAGGACTTTAAAAAATGTTTTGATGCATTTTATCTTTCACATGAAATAGGAATGCGCAAGCCTAATCCAGAGATTTTTGAGTTTGTGCTCGAGCAACATGAGCTTAAAGCAGAGGAATGCCTGTTTATAGATGATACTGCAGAAAATACTGAGGCTGCGGCCGCATTGGGAATGCACGTATGGAATCTCGAACCAACCCGTGAGGACGTGATCGATCTATTCACCACTAAAAAAGAATTATTTTGATCTACCTGCTTCTAAGCGTTCTTTCTTCCACGATCATTTTTATCGTATTCAGGCTTTACAAAAAATACGAGGTAAATACTTTGCAGGCGATTGTGATCAATTATTTTATCGCCTGTACTGTAGGATTTTTCGGATTTATTGAAGGCTCAGATTTTACTGCTGTTCCTTCTGAAAAATGGTTTCCCGGCGCTTTAATGCTGGGAGTGCTATTTATCACTGTTTTTAACCTGGCAGCGATCACCACCCAGAAAAGCGGACTATCAGTAGTAGCTGTAGCCACAAAAATGTCGGTCGCTATTCCTGTATTCTGCGGAATCTTTCTCTACAATGAAAGTACCGGAGTACTGAAGATTGCCGGAATATTACTGGCATTAGTGGCAGTGTACCTAACCTCAATAAAAACCAAAGATGGAATAAGCATAAAATGGCAAAATCTTATTTTTCCACTGCTCGTATTTCTGGGAAGCGGAATTATTGATACCAGTTTAAAATTCCTCGAAACCAGTTATGTTTCGAAAACCGATGTAGGCTTGTTTAGTTCGACCATCTTCGCAACGGCTGGACTGCTTGGGGTGCTGGTGATGATCTTCCAGGCGGTTCGGGGCGAATTAAAGCTTCAGTTTAAAAATTTACTAGGCGGCATAGCTTTAGGGGTGCCAAATTACTTCTCTATTTACTTCCTTGTTCTGGCTTTAAGGAGTGAAGGATACGAGAGCTCAACCATATTTACGATCAATCACGTGAGTATAGTCGCACTTTCAACGATCGTGGGAATCGTGCTTTTTAAAGAAAAACTTATTCGGAAAAACTGGATAGGCCTTATTCTAGCTATGATTAGTATAATTCTAGTAGCGAATTCAGCCATATGAAAGACACATATCAAACTATTACTGAAGCCTCCCCGGAAGTATTGTTCAAGGATCGTAATTCTAAATTCTACGGATATGCATTTCCAATTAAAACTAAAGAAGAGGCGGCCAAACATCTGGAAGAATTACGTGCATCCCACCACAAAGCGAGACACTGGTGTTACGCCTGGCAAACAGGTAAGGCCGAAGAAGACCATCACTATCGTGCAAATGATGACGGAGAGCCTTCAAACTCGGCAGGAATGCCAATCTATGGACAAATACAAAGCTTTGATGTTACCAATATCCTTATAGTCGTAGTTCGATATTTTGGCGGAGTAAAGTTAGGAGTTGGCGGGCTCATTAATGCCTATAAAACTGCCGCGCAAATGGCTCTGGAAGCTTCAAATATCCTGAAGCGAACAATCGATGAGGTTTTCGTAATAAAATTTGATTATCCTGAAATGAACAAAGTCATGCAGGTGATCAAAAAGAACAATTTGAACGTGATCGATCAAAAACTTGAACTGGATTGCAGAATCTATATTGCAGTTCGAAAAAGTGACGTCGAAAGCATTTATACTAAGTTCGACAACACCTATAAAGTTGAGATTTCAGGATTGGAAGATCAATAACCTAACGCCTCTAACATATAATTTGGACACCTAACCGGCTTCCTCGTTTTGGCATCCATAAACACGAGTACAGTGTAGCCGGTAGTTACCAGATTTCCCTGTTCATTATAGAGAGAATAATCAAAGATAATTTTAACATTTGGCTCTTCTCGAAGGCGCGTTTCTATCCTGATTTTTTCATCAAAAGTAACCGGTTTGTGATATTTTAAATTTAATTCGAATACCGGCAACATTATCCCTTCCTCTTCCATACTTTTGTAAGAGATACCAAGTGTATCTAGCCAGTTAAGTCTCGAAATTTCAAGGTATTGCGGATAAATACTATGATGTACCACTCCCATTTGATCGGTTTCGGCATATCGTACTTTAACAGAAGTTTCGTGTGATTTCATGTGATTTTTGTCGCCTTTCACAGAAAGGTTTTTTATATTCAGGCTCAGAATCAAGTATGCAATAATTTTTCTTAAAATTCAACCCAAATTTGGTTTTTTTATTAGATAATTTGTTCACATATTTGCTTTGCTCAAGTTGGAGATCTGTATGCTTCATAAGCCACTTTAGAACTTTCTAGTAACCAAAAATAACGTCTAACTAATAATGTCAAAAACTGCGCAATCGGTTTGGAATAACTGTCTGTCTTTTATTCAGGATAACATTACACCTCAAGCTTACAAAACATGGTTTGAACCTATCCAAGCAGTGAAACTAACGGATTGTGCCCTGAGTATTCAGGTGCCTTCTAAATTTTTCTATGAGTGGCTGGAAGAACATTATGTGAAGTTATTAAAGGTATCTCTTACACGTGAACTGGGAGATAAGGCAAAATTGGTTTATGTGATCAAAATGGAGAATACCTACGGTAATAAACTTCCATTTACAGAGAAGATCCCAAGTACCCAAAGGTCACATATGGCTTCTCAGGAGGTAGATGTACCAGTAAAGAACAAAAGCCCGGAACTTAAGAATCCTTTTATTATTCCTGGAATTCGAAATGTAAAGATCGAGTCCCAGCTGAATCCTAATTATAATTTTGATAATTTTCTTGAAGGTGAGTCAAATAGGCTTGCCCGATCCGCTGGACTCGCCGTTGCGAATAAGCCGGGAGGCACCTCTTTTAACCCATTACTGATATTTGGTGGTGTAGGATTGGGGAAAACGCATTTAGCGCATGCTATAGGCGTTGAGATCAAAGATAAATACCCGGAAAAAACAGTTCTATATATTTCTGCGGAAAAATTTACCCAGCAATACATTGAATCTGTTAAGAAAAATAATCGTAATGATTTCATTCACTTCTACCAGATCATAGATGTACTGGTGGTCGATGATATTCAGTTATTATCCGGGAAAGCAGGAACGCAGGATGTATTCTTCCATATTTTCAATCATTTACATCAAAACGGGAAACAGGTCATTTTAACCAGTGACAAGGCTCCGGTAGACATGCAGGATATTGAACAACGCCTGCTGTCAAGATTTAAATGGGGACTATCTGCTGAACTTCAAAATCCAGATTTTGAAACTCGCGTTTCCATTATTAAAAATAAACTTTATCGTGATGGTGTAGAGATGCCTGAAGATATCGTGGAATTCCTGGCTAATAATATCAAAACCAATATCAGGGAACTGGAAGGTGCAATCATTTCATTAATTGCTCACTCTTCTTTCAATAAGAAAGACATCACTCTGGAACTGGCGAAAAAGATCGTAGATAACTACGTGAAAAACACCAAGCGCGAAGTTTCCATAGATTATATTCAGAAGGTTGTAAGTGATTACTTCCAAATGGATGTAGATACTTTACAATCGAAAACGAGAAAACGCCATATTGTACAAGCCAGACAACTGGCAATGTTCTTTGCAAAGAAATTCACCAAAGCATCACTGGCGAGTATAGGTTCTCAAATTGGAAGCAGGGATCATGCTACCGTTTTACACGCGTGTAAGACTGTAGATAATCTTGCCGCCACAGATAAGCAATTCAAGAAATTTGTTGAAGACCTCAACAAAAAGCTCACTCTATAAATTACATCTTTATGAAAACCAGGGTATTGATGGTGTGTCTCGGGAATATCTGCAGATCGCCGCTGGCCGAGGGTATTCTTAAAACCAAAGTTGATCCTGAAAAAGTTTTTGTAGATTCTGCAGGAACCGGAGACTGGCATGTTGATTCTGAACCAGACAAAAGATCGATCGCCATTGCTAGCAAAAATGGTCTCGATATTTCTCAGCAAAGAGGAAGACAATTCAGCAAAAAAGATTTCCAGGACTTCGATCATATTTTCGTAATGGATAATTCCAATTTTAAGGATGTGATCGCCATAGCAGAAACTGACGAAGAACGTCAGAAAGTACATTTGATACTTGATGAAATATTCCCTTCAGAAAATGTGGACGTTCCAGATCCATATCATGGAGGCGATCAGGGTTTTGAAAATGTATATATGATGCTTGATGTAGCAACAGATGAACTAAAAAGAAAACTTGAATCTGGAGAATTATGAGATCTGAAGCTTCAAATTCCGGTAAACTCTACCTGATACCCGTTGGTCTGGGCGCTTCAGACGCAGATAAAGTTTTCCCGGGTATCAATGCTGAAATCATTTCGAATATCGATGATTTTATTGTTGAGAATGAAAAGACTGCCAGAAGATTCATCAAAGAGATCCTTCCTGAAAAACCACAAGCCTCACTTAAACTTTCAGCTTTAAATAAATTTACAGAAGCCACAGAAATTCCTACGTTTCTTGATGCTGCGAAAGCCGGAAGAGACATGGGATTAATGAGTGAAGCGGGTTGCCCCGGCGTGGCAGATCCAGGCGCCGAGATCGTAAGACTGGCCCATGACGCCAATATTCAAGTGATTCCTATGGTAGGCCCCAGTTCTATTCTACTTGCGATGATGGCTAGCGGAATGAATGGTCAAAGCTTTACATTTCACGGCTATCTTCCTATCGATAAAAAAGAAAAGAAGAACGAACTCAAAAACCTGGAAAGAATTTCAGCTGAAAAAAATCAGGCTCAGATATTTATAGAAACGCCGTACAGGAATAATAAGTTTCTGGAAGATCTAGTTCAAACACTACATCCAACTACCAGGATCTGCGTTGCCTGCGATCTTACCCTAAGCACTGAATTCATTAAAACGGCAACAGCAGCAGATTGGAAAAAAATAAAAGCCGACCTCCATAAAAGACCGGCTATTTTTATTATCCAAAAGGATCTGTAATTTTTAAGCTTCGTTCAAATTGTCGAAATCTACCCTGGCATTTTTAGTAGTCGTCACAAAAGATGTATCGTAACCACCAAAACGTTTCATGTAAGTTTTGATCGTAGTACCAAATGCGTCACTGAAAGCCTGTGCTCCCCAGCTACGCAAATACTTTTTGACACTTCCAGGTCCCGCTAAATGCGCTGCCGCAAGAATCCCAGATTCGGTTACTATTACACCATTGATGTTTTTACCTACAAACCGCTTGATATCACGCTGCAAGATCCACTTATTTCTGGATGCATTAGCATAGAAGGCAGCTTCCTGCAAAGCTGGTGAATTCAAAAATCCCATGGTATCGTAAACACCAACCAATTCTAAGGTTCCTTTACCAAACTGATACTTTCCCAGATAACCAAACTCATTTATGGATTTGTAATCACCACGTGATTCTTTGAAAGCCAGAGCTTCCTTAAAACCAACATAAGATTTTCCAAGAAACGGAGAAGTGGTTGAAAGTTGAAATTCGGGTTCGATCTCTTCACGTACATCTGGGACTGTATAATCAAGTTCCAGATCATAAGTTGAGTAGTCTTCCAAATCAAGATTTGCAGCTTTTTTCGTTGAAAAACTAAAAAAAATAGAGCCTGCTGCAAGAGGCAAGATTGAAAATTTTGCAATTTTCTTTCTCATTACATGTGTTTTTGAGAAGTTAATGGTGGTTCAATTATTTGAAATTCACCCTCCTCATATTCGCGGCGCAAATGTACGACATTTTTTAATAAACTGACTTACAGTATGTTAAAGCTTATTTAAAGTATCGATGGAATTAACTTTTGAATAACTTATTGAAGCTCAATAGGTTAAATATTCCGTACGAAATTAGCTACTAGCGCCTTATTCCCTGCTTGTTGATCCAACGCACATATTCCTGCTTATTTCGGTTATGTTGCGCTAAATTTTTAGCGAATTTATGGTAACCGAAATTTTCAACATTTGCTACGAAATAGAAATAATCATGATCCTCGTAATTTAGTACCGCATTAATAGATGAGATATCCGGCATCCAGATTGGTCCCGGCGGCAGCGTAGAATATTTATACGTATTGTAAGGTGAATCTATTTCAAGATCTTTATAAAGAACCCGTTTTATGATCGTGTCAAAATTCTGAGTTTGTCTCTTGATAGCATAAATGACCGTAGGATCAGCATCCAGCTTCCATCCATTTTTGAATCGGTTCATATAAACTCCGGCCACTCTAGGACGCTCATCAACCTTTGCTGTTTCTTTTTGAACGATTGAAGCAATGGTGATCACTTCAGAAGGAGTTAAACCAATTTGTTTAGCCTTTTCCAACTTTTCAGCAGTCCAGAACCTGTCATATTCCTTTTTCATTCGTTGCTGAAATTCTTCCGCAGAAGTATTCCAGTAGAACTCATACTGGTTAGGTATATACATTCCTAAAGCTGTATTCTGATCTAAATCATTTTCTGCCAGAAATTCAGGATCTTTAAAGGCTTTCAGCAACTCCACACTATCTGCTTCAATTTGCTGAGATATCCTGCCCGCCAGATTTTCCAGACGTTCCTGGTTATTGAAAATTACCTTTACAGGATCGTTTCCAACTCTCAACCTGTTGACCAGATCATTATTATTCATCCCCTTTTCTATAGTGTATCTTCCAGGTCTGACTTTCGTAGCGTAACCTTTTTTCTCTGCCACCAGTCTAAAGGACTCTTTGTCTTTTATATAAGGTTCCAGTGTGTCAAGAACCGATTGGAATGTAGCGCCCGTTGGAATATAAACTACTTTCTCTGAGTCCTCCATTGAAATATTTGAGGTGAAAATGCTATTGTATATATAGTAACTAAAAATACCTGCGCCAATTAAACCAAGAATGGCAATTGCCAGAATAACTTTCTTAATGTACATCGTTGATCAATTGATAAAGTAATTCATCTTTATATTCTCCTTTATGCAAGCTCCATTCTTTCTTTAAGCCTACTTTTCTGAAGCCATTCTTTTCGAAGACTTTCTTACTGTCCTCATTGCCTTCGGTTACATTTGCGTAAACCTGGTGTAATCCCAGGTGCGTAAAACAGAAATCGCATAACAACGAAAGACTTTCTCTTCCGTAGCCTTTTTTACGATCTTTAGGATCTGCGATCAGGATACCAAGTGCAGCACGCTGATCCTTAATATCAAGATCGAAAACGTCAATAAGGCCTACAGCTCTACCCCTTTTAGTACATATAACAAGTCTTAATTGTTTGATATCATAGATATCGCGGTGTGCGTTCTCGATATATTGTCGAATCAAGAATTTCGAATATGGAGTTTGCGTTGAACTTACTTCCCAGAAATTCTCATTATTTTCGATTTCATGAACAAAATCCAGATCTTCCGGCTCCAGCGCTCTCAGGAATATTTTCTTTCCATTTAATGTTAACATACAATTTCTCCTTTAAAAACCTGAACAGCCGGCCCTGTTAGCCAGATATTTTCAAATCCTGAACCTGTTTTTTCAAACTTTACTTCCAAGGAACCTCCAGGTGTTTCTAGCTTTATTTGCTTATTCTGGATCTTACCAGTTTGGTAGGCCGCAATCGCCACTGCCGTCACCCCGGTACCACAGGAAAAAGTCTCATCCTCTACTCCGCGTTCATATGTCCGCACCTTCAAAACCTCATCATTGATTTGCTGCACAAAATTTACGTTTGTACCATTAATATCTTTATACAATTCAGAATATCGAATTTCTGAACCCTTCTGCTGAACGTCTTCAGATTGGACATCTTTCACGAAGATCACGTGATGTGGCGAACCGGTATCCAGGAAACTATATTCTTCCTTAAGCTTGACATCTGCGACATTCTGCATTTTCAAACTGACAACACCCTCACTAATCGTAGCCTCATGTGGTCCATCTACTGCTGTGAACCGGGCGGTTTTTTCAACAATTCCCAGATAATTTGCAAAGGCTACCAAGCAGCGTCCTCCATTACCGCACATGCTACTTGGATTGCCGTCTGCATTGAAATAGACCATCTTAAAATCATCTTCAGCAACATCAGGATTCTCGAGTAAGATGAGTCCGTCACCTCCAATCCCGAATCTTCTGTCACACAGCTGTTTGATCAATTTGGTATTATTTTTGGATACTTTAAGATCACGGTTATCGATCATGACAAAATCGTTCCCGGTGCCCTGGTATTTATAGAATTCTAGATTCATTTCTTCATTTTCAAGAGGCGCGAATATACGATTTTGAACAGAAATCATAGCCTGTTAAATGGTCGTTAAAAATCGCAATTTGCATACTAAGTTGGAAAAATTAAAGGTTAAATAATCAAATAACATCCGAAAATGAAAAAAATAGCAAATCTAATTCTGGCCTCTGCCCTTGGTGGCGCCATGACCCTGGGAAGTTATAAGTTATTGGTAGAAGATGACAATACTACTTCCTACGAAAACAAGAGTGAATCTGCGGAAAGTTTTCTTCCTGTTAGCAATACTCCAAATTACGGGACGAATGTTGATTTTACAGATGCTGCTGAAAAAACCATCCATGCTGTGGTTCATGTAAAGAACGTAGCGGTGTTTAAAGGAGGACCAAGAAGTATCTGGGAATACAATCCTTATGGCACTGAAGGTGGTCGTGCCTTACAGGGTGCGGGCTCTGGAGTTATTATTACTCCAGATGGATATATCGTTACGAACAACCATGTTATTAAGGGAGCAAGTGAAATAGAGGTTACTCTGAATAATAATAAGACTTACACTGCCAAAGTGATTGGTAGTGATCCTGCTTTTGACATTGCACTTATAAAAGTTGAGCCGGAAGGTGAACTGGATTATATTCCGTTTGGAGACTCTGATAATGCTGAAATTGGAGAATGGGTACTTGCTGTTGGAAACCCTTTCAATCTAAAGTCAACGGTTACTGCAGGAATCGTAAGTGCAAAAGCAAGAGATCTGAATGTTAATGACAGCTCGCCTCAATCGTTTATACAAACCGACGCCGCCATTAACCCTGGTAACAGCGGTGGAGCTCTCGTTAATATTAACGGTGAATTAATTGGTATTAATACAGCGATCACCTCTCCTAGCGGCAGCTACATTGGATATGCTTTTGCGGTGCCTTCCAATAATGCCAGAAAGATCGTTGAAGACATTATGGAATACGGAGACGTTCAAAAAGGAATCCTCGGAATTAGAGGCGGGACCATAAATGAACAAATTTCTAATGACCGTAATCTCAATATTTCGCAGGGTGTAATCGTTGGAGCAGTTACTCCTGGAAGTGGTGCAGAAAAATCTGGTATCCAGGAATTCGACGTTATTAGAAAGATCGATGATATTAACATTGCAAAGTTCTCAGATCTTACCGGTTACATTAATTCGAAGAGACCCGGAGATTTAGTAAAGGTACAATTGATACGAAATGGAGAATCTAAAACCGTTGATATCGAGCTTACCAAACTTGAAACTTATTCGCTTCCTACTCTTGGCTTTGAAGTTGCAAATACTACCAAAGAAGAGCTGGAAAGGTATAATGCACCCAACGGTGTTCGTATTAGTAGAATGCTCACCGATGATCTTCCTTCTTCCGAATTAATTGGCGGGATCATTTCTGAAATCAATAATAAGAAAGTCAATTCTATTGGAGATGTGGAACAAATCATGGAAAATCGAAAAAAGTCAAATCCTATCGTTATTACTTATCATAATTTAAAAGGTGAAAAGCAACGTATGATCTGGAGATAATCGATATTCCAAACAGTCAAAAAGCCCTTCAGAATTGAAGGGTTTTTTTATGTCAAAAACCTTTACGAAAACGTTTGAAATATATACTTTTGCCGAAAATTATAACATCACAACACAAAATGGACTTTAATAAAGTTTACGAAAAAGAACTTTCATTCCAGGCAGATCGTCGCAAAGCAACGGTTGAATTTATTAATATCGTTAGCGACCTGTGGTATGACAAATCAATCGAACTCGTTTTATTCAGAAATCAGTTAATAAACAAAAATGTTAGCGATATTCTGGACCTCCATGAATATGCAGGAGAATTTGTAGGTAAACCTATATCTATTTTTGATTCGGTAGAGATTGCAAAGGCAATTCAGGGATTGAATCTTCCACCAGCAAAACTGGATATTGGAAAACTTACCTACGAATATCATCTTGACGGTCAAACTCATAATAATGCGATGGCATTTGTGAGCAGCAAACTGAGTGATGCTAAACTGAACGAGGTGGTTACTCCAAAAGATGTCGTACTATATGGCTTCGGAAGAATTGGAAGGCTGGTTGCTCGTGAATTGATGACCAGAACCGGGAAAGGAAACCAGCTTAGACTTAGAGCAATCGTAACCCGTGGAAATGTAGACCAGAGTGTTCTGGAAAAACGTGCTTCATTACTGAAGAGCGATTCTGTTCACGGACCCTTCAGCGGAACTGTAAATGTAGACGTTGAAAATTCAGCATTGATCATCAACGGGACTACCGTTCATATGATCTCAGCTAACCAGCCGGAAGATATAGATTATACTCATTACGGTATCAATCATGCTCTGGTGATCGATAATACTGGTGCTTTTAGAGATAAGGAAGCGCTTACGAGACATTTGAGTTCTAAAGGAGCTGCAAAAGTTCTATTAACTGCACCTGGAAAAGGAATCCCAAATATTGTTCATGGTGTAAACCAGAAAGAACATGATCCAGATAGCGTTGATATCTTCTCTGCTGCATCCTGTACCACTAATGCTATTACTCCCGTTCTAAAAGCTGTTCAGGATTCATTTGGTGTGGTACATGGACATCTTGAAACTATTCACGCTTATACGAATGACCAGAACCTGGTCGATAATATGCATAATAAATACCGCCGTGGAAGAGCTGCAGGACTTAACATGGTGATTACTGAAACCGGAGCAGGGAAAGCAGTTTCAAAAGCACTGCCTGTGTTTGAAGGAAAACTGACTTCAAATGCGATAAGAGTGCCTGTACCTAATGGTTCACTTGCAATCCTGAATCTTGAAGTTGAAAAAGAAACCAGCCTTGAGGAAGTTAATTCGATCCTTAAAAAATACGCACTGGAAGGTGAACTTGTTGAGCAAATACAATATTCTGTAGACAATGAACTGGTGTCTTCAGACATTATAGGATCTTCTGCCCCGGCGATCTATGATAGCAATGCTACCATTGTATCTGCAGATGGTAAAAATGTGATCCTATATATATGGTATGACAACGAATACGGATACAGCCACCAGGTAATCAGACTGGCAAAATATATTGCAAAAGTTAGAAGATTCACCTATTACTAGAATCTCAAAATTTTTAAACATTTAGACCCTGCCATTGGCAGGGTTTTTTTATTTTTGCGGCGGTTTAATTCAAATAATAAACTGACTCAAAAGAATTTAAAATCACGAATAGGCGAATTTCTGTCCGAAAATCTGAAATATACTAACTCTATTTTTCGCCCGTTGAAGTGTATTAACCCAAACAATTTCAATTACCTAAAAGATGAGTAACAAAATTTACATTGTAGCTGCTTTTGTTATTGCTAGTGTATTTCAGATGAATGCCCAGACAGACAGCCTTAAAACAGACACTCCCATACAGGACGAGTTTACAAGCCTTATCAAGGAGTCCAACAATTATCAGGGTTACAAGGTTGTGGATTACGATAAGCTTATAGAACTTAGAAATACGACCCGGAGTTATATCACCGAGTTAAAAGAAGAGATCGTAGTTCAGAAGAATACAGTAGATCAACAAAACGATGAGATCCAGCAGCTAAAAGCCGATCTGGATTCTACCCAGCAGGACTTGCAAAGAGTGACCGAAGAAAAGGATGCCTTAATGTTTTTAGGAATGCCATTTTCCAAAGGTGGATACAAGGCTATGATGTGGGGAATCGTTGGTGCGTTGGTTGTAATCCTACTTATTATATTCTTTAGATATAAGAGCTCACATGCGGCCACAAAGGATGCTCAGCAAAAGCTGGATGAAACTGAAAAGGAATTCGATACCTATAGAAGTAAAGCTCTTGAAAAGGAACAGCGCCTTGGAAGAATGCTACAGGATGAAAGAAATAAATCGAATAACACAAACATCTAATAAGGATTCAGTTCTACAGAAATGCGTATAGATATCATTACCGTGGTACCAGAAATTTTAAAGAGTCCTTTTGAGGCTTCTATCCTGGAACGGGCAATTAAAAAAGGTCTCGTAGAGATCCACCTGCATAATTTAAGAGATTACGTTAGTGATAACTATAAGCAAATTGATGACTATCAATTTGGCGGTGGCGCAGGAATGGTGATGATGATCGAACCTATAGACAAATGCATTTCAAAACTAAAGTCTGAGAGAGCATACCAGGAAGTGATCTATATGACTCCAGATGGAGAAAGACTCGAGCAGAGAACTGCGAACGGTTTATCTCTACATGAAAACCTAATTATTTTATGTGGTCATTATAAAGGAGTAGATCAACGAGTACGCGATCAGTTCATTACTAAAGAGATCAGTATTGGAGATTACGTATTATCTGGTGGTGAATTAGGTGCAGCGGTGCTTTGTGATTCCATCATTCGGCTGATTCCAGGAGTTTTGGGAAATGAAACTTCTGCATTAACAGATTCTTTTCAGGATGACTTGCTTGCTCCCCCTGTTTACACCAGACCTGCTGAATATAAGGGCTGGAAAGTACCGGAAATCCTTACCAGTGGTAATTTTCCGAAGATAGAAGCATGGCGTGAGGATCAGGCTTATAAACGTACAAAAGCGCTTCGACCTGATCTTTTAAAGGAAGATTAATTTTTTCCAATTCAGGCTTGTAGAATAATATTATTTAATTAATTTTGCACTCATTCTAAAATAACCTCTGGCGAGAAACGTGTATGTTGTTTTTGAATTTACTTTAAACTATTAAGAATGGAATCGTTAGTAAAATTTGTTCAGGACGAATTCGTATCAAGAAAAGATCTACCTGAATTTTCAGCAGGAGATACAATTACTGTTTATTACGAAATTACAGAGGGTCAGAAAACAAGAACACAGTTCTTTAGAGGTGTTGTTATCCAGTTAAGAGGAACAGGATCATCTCAAACCTTCACTATTAGAAAGATGAGTGGAACTGTTGGAGTGGAAAGAATTTTCCCAATCAACCTTCCGGCGATTCAAAAAATTGAGATCAATAAGAAAGGTAAAGTTAGAAGAGCTAGAATTTTCTACTTTAGAGAACTTACTGGTAAGAAAGCTCGTATCAAAGAAGCTATCAGAAGATAATTCTTTCTTGTACAAATATTTAAAAGCCCCGGTTCTTCCGGGGCTTTTTGTTTAATATAACATGAGGAATGCCTCAGCATAATTGTTAAATCGCCAACGATTAATCAGTTATAGTGGACTGTTTACATATAATTATTAACCCTTTTAAAATAAAACCTATTATTTAACAATTAACTTTTTATTAACTGAAAGTTTCCACTTAAATTCAGCAGAAATTCAAACTAAAATAAACTTATGAAAAGATCGATTACTAGCGTGTGGAAGCTAATGGGCTTAATGTTGTTTGCCGGCGCTACACTTGTTTCGTGTGAAAAAAATGAAGATGGATTTGAGGAAGCAGAGGTTGTTTCTGCAGAACTTGCTGAACCTTCTTTTACTAACTATCTAATTATTAGCAAAGAAGATGAAACTTCTAAAAAAGCTGCTCTCAATTTTCTAAAGAATGCTGAAAATATAAGTATTGTACGAGCTCTACCTGAGATTGGAATGACCGTAATAAACACTAAAGATGCCTCACTTCTAACCAAAGCAAGAGAACAAAATCTTACGGTAATCCCAGATTATGAAATTAAATGGATTCCAACTGCAGAAGCTACTCAGGCAAGTTTAGCCGATGGTGAATACTTTTATGATATTGGCTATATGTGGGGACTTGACGCTATTAGCGCACCAGCAGCGTGGGACCTTGGTTTTACAGGTAAAGGAGCCAGTGTTTATGTGCTAGATTCCGGAATCGATCCAGATCATTACGATCTTGCTCCGAACGTAAATACTGAACTTTCCATCTCTTTTATTGCTAATGAAAGCTATGTTGTAAGTGATGATATAGGTTTCAATCACGGTACTCACGTCGCTGGAACTATCGCAGCTGCAGATACCAATTATGGTATTATTGGCGTTGCTCCGGAAGCCGAGCTCGTAGCTGTAAAAGTTTTAAGTGAAAGAACTGGAAGCGGACCGTTTAGCGCGATTAATGCCGGTCTTATGTACGCTGGAGATATGGGTGCC
>NZ_CAJWRQ010000055.1 GCF_913046405.1 uncultured Christiangramia sp. | reverse complement strand
ACGGGGCTAACAAACCCCGTTATTCAATACTTACACAGTTTTTAATATAGTGCCTTATTATACTCTAAGATACTATTGTTCCTGATCTGTTGGCATGATAAAAACATCATTCACATTTGCACGTTTTGGCTGTGTTAGAGAATAATAGATCGCATCTGCAATATCCTGAGCTTCCAGCGGAGTCATCTCTTTAAAATTGGAAAGTAATTCTTCCTTAATCTCATCATCTGTGATGGAATCTATAAGCTCTGTATCTACGAAACCTGGTTCAATAGATGTCACATTAATTCCGAATTTAGGTGCCAGCTCCATTCTTAATCCTTCAGAAAACATTTTTACTGCAGATTTTGTAGCACAGTAAATGGCTCCACCAGGATAGATCTTATTAGCAGCACTTGATGAAATATTAATGATATTACCCGACTTCTGTTCCATCATCGTTGGTAATACGGCTGCTACTCCATTCATAACTCCTTTAATATTAACATCAATCATCTTATCCCATTCATCTGTATGCAGATTTTTTACATAAGATAAAGGCATTAGACCGGCATTATTGATTAGACCATCAATACTATTAACTTCTTTCTTAGTTTTCTCGACCAATGTCTTGAAATTATCCTTATTGGTAACATCACCGGTTACTACCAGCGCTTTTCCAGCGTTTAATCCATCTACCTTCTTTTTTAATTCATTCAGACGTTCTTCTCTTCTAGCAGTCAAAACTACATTAGCACCTTCCTTTGCTAATTTCAGTGCAGTTGCTTCACCAATTCCACTAGATGCTCCTGTAATAATAATAGTCTTTCCTTCAATACTCATAATCTTATTCTTTTGATTCTTGTACAAATTTAATGGATGGATAGCCTGAAACCTTAGTGAATACAGGCTTGGTCTTCAATTTAACCTTAACTCTTAAGCTTGTTAATGAAAAAAGCCACTCGAATCGAGTGGCTTTAATAATAAGGATTTTAAACTTATTTTTTCGGAGGACGAGCCGGTCTTACTTCAATTTTACTTGGAAGCGTTCTTGGATTCATTTTCAGAAGGTCTCCAACTAATTCTCCAATGTCCTCACTTTGGATTTTCCAGGCATCTTCTTCTGAAGGCTCGTTGCCATTGAAATGCGTTGCAACAGATCCAGGCATGATGGTACTTACTTTGACTCCCTTATCTCGAAGATCCAGCATGATTGCCTGAGAAAAACCTGTGACAGCAAATTTACTGGCATTATATGCGGCTCCTCCTGCAAAATAGTTCGTACCGGCAAGACTTGAAATCGTAATAATATATCCTTCAGTTTTCTTCAAGGCCTCAACACTAGCTTTTACTGAATAAAATAGTCCGTTTAAGTTTGTATCTATAGTATCCTTCCAGTCTTCTACGCTCAACTCATCTACTGATCCAAAATTACCAACCCCGGCATTCGCGACAAGAATATCAAGCTGCCCCCATTTGTCCAGTAATTGCTTTACAGCTTTCTGCTGACTTTCATAACTACGTACATCTGCTTCCAGACCAAGAGCTTCTCCACTCGCAGATAAATTCTTCGCAGCATCTTCCGCAGAAGATAATGACCTGCTAGTAATAGCCACTTTATAACCCATTTTAAGAAGCGTTTCAGCAACTCCGTATCCTATCCCTTTACTACCTCCAGTGATTAGTGCAGTTTTATTATTTGTACTCATAACTTAAATTTTTTTGAAGTTTAAAGCTAAGAAAGGCTTGAAGTACATAGAAATTTCTGGCGGTAAGATATTGTTAATTTTAAAGGTTAAATACTTAATAAAACCTATCAAAACACTTTTATAGAAATGTAAAAAAACTAACTTTGTCTGCTCAGGTAAAGAGTAGGATTACACCTATAAATACCTAATTAGTACTGACCAATTTAATAGAGAAAACCTTGGAAAACATTAAAGCACAAAAGTTACTTAATAAGATTCAGCGTGACCTTATGCGCAACGGAATCATAATCAATACTATCGTAGAAGACCTTAAAGAGTTGAGAAAACTGGTAGTTGAGGAGAATATTCCACTTTTGGCAAAAGTTACAAGATTGGCTCATGAACATATTAGTGAAAATCAGGACTTCCTCATCGCTATTCCAGATGATGTACCAGTTGAACTGGACGAAAATGGTGATCCTATCGAAATTGAGACTGAAGAAGAAACTGAAGTTGAGAATTCAGAAGAAATTACAGGACAGGAAAGTCTAGAGTATATGTTATCCTTAATGGCCGAACATTCTAATAAGTTGAACGAAGAAGAACTTCGAGAGTATGTGAAGGCTCTTAAAGCTGATGCTGGAGAGGATTACTAATAGTCCTGCACCTATAACGGATCACAATTTTAGGATTAGAAATTGCTACTATAAAGAAAGAAGGAGAATTGATGAAAGACAAAGCGAAATCTAAAAAGAAGTCGCGAATCCGCTTATTGCACCAATACTACAGTTATACCGGTTTTTATTCTTTCGTTCTTGGGAGTTTAAGAAAAGCCGTTTTACCAATTGTACTATTTGTAGCTGCTTTGTGGGCGATCGATCACTTTCTCCTGGATATCGAAGATATGCTGGTTACTGTAACTGAAACTTACAGTCCATGGCAGGTATTATCTATCTTCTTTCTATCAGAATCCTTATTAGGCCTGGTTCCTCCAGAGCTATTTATCGCCTGGGCTGGAAAGTCTGCTATCCCATTTCTGTATTTATCATTACTAGCTTTAGGCTCATACCTTGGTGGGGTCGTTTCTTACTGGATTGGTGTTTCTATCACTAAGATTCCAGCCGTACACAATGCACTGGAACTTAAACTTGCCAAACATATTAAGAACACCCGTAAATGGGGAGGTTTTCTAATTATTGTTGGAGCTCTACTTCCTATCCCTTTTGCGATGACCAGTATCGCCGCAGGAATTATTAGATTCCCTTTTCCAAGTTACCTAATCTTTGGTTTACTTAGGTTTGCCAGGTTCTATTTATACGCCCTGGTTATATTTGAAATGGTTTAACGCTTTGTTAGAGGTTGCTTATAAACTTTTCCCAAGGTTTATGGCAATTATTGAGTATCCTTCTACCTTGCGAGCCTGTTGAACAAATGTTCAGCAGAACTATTAACCAAATAAATCAAAAGCTATGTCAATTCTTACAGTTGTTTTAAACATCCTATTACCACCATTGGCCGTGTTCATGAAACATGGACTTGGAGTAACATTCTTAATTAGTTTATTGCTAACGGCGTTAGGTTGGATTCCAGGTGTAATTCACGCGTTTCTTGTTAACGGAACGAAATAGAAAAAAAAGACCGGCATTTGCCGGTCTTTTTTTCTTTGATTAGTCTCCAGTAATTAATCCTGATCTTCTTCCTTTTTCTCTACTAGCTTCTGCCATTTCCAGGCACTATCCAATGCTTCATCCAGAGATCTTTTTGCTTTCCAGTTCAAATGATCATTTGCTTTATTAGTATCTGCATATGCTGCGGTGATATCCCCTTCTCTTCTACCCACGATTTTATAAGACAGATTCTTTTCAGAAACTTTTTCGAAAGACTTTATAACTTCGAGAACTGTATTACCGTTTCCTGTTCCAAGATTAAAAACTTCGTAATTCTGATTCTCATTTTCCGATAGTAGACGTTTTAAAGCTGAAACATGGGCTTCTGCAAGGTCCATAACATGAATGTAATCGCGTATAGCTGTTCCATCTCTGGTAGGATAATCATCCCCATATACAGAAAGTTCAGACCTTTTTCCAATCGCAGTTTGCGTAATGAAAGGCACTAGATTTTGCGGAGTTCCAATTGGAAGTTCCCCAATTTCCCCAGAATGATGTGCTCCAATTGGATTAAAATAACGCAAGGAAATTGCCTTTAAAGCCTGATTGACCTTACAAGTATCCCTGATGATCTCCTCACCTATCTGCTTTGTATTTCCATATGGAGATTCAGCTTGCTTTACCGGTGCATTCTCAGTTATAGGTAACTCATCAGCCTGTCCATAAACCGTACATGAAGAACTGAAAATAAAGTTGGCCTTCTCCCTATTATTTAGTTCATGCAATAAGTACACTAAGGTTGAAAGGTTATTTTCGTAATATAATAATGGATTTATGACACTTTCTCCAACTGCTTTAGAAGCAGCAAAGTGAATTACGTTTTCTAAATTCGGATACTTCTCGAAAAAATCCTTTACTGCAGATTTTTCCCTGAGATCTATATTTTCAAATTCAGGGGTTTTACCGCTAATTTGAGTTATTCCTCCAAGAACATCTATCGATGAGTTCGAAAGATTATCTATGATTACCACTTCAAATCCTTCCTGTTGTAAGGCTACTACGGTGTGTGATCCAATAAAACCAAGACCGCCAGTAACCAGTACTTTTTTATTATTCATAATTTCATTTTACAGTCGCAAAATACTAAAATTGCCAGATAACATTTATCACTACTCTATTAAATTGCTCATAAAGCATAGCCGTTAAGCGAGGTCATCTATATAATATCAATTATCTTTGTTGCTCAAAATTAGCTTTATGGCTTTGAAACATAAGATTACTGTATTTAAGTGGGTTAGCATACTGGAAGGTATTTCATTTTTGGTATTATTACTCATAGCAATGCCTTTAAAATACATTCTGGATATGCCGGCTATGGTTAAACATGTGGGTATGGCACACGGAGTACTTTTTGTAGCTTATGTTGTAGGAGCTTTATTACTTATAAAGCCAATGAACTGGGGACTTAAGCAGATCGCAATCATTTTTGGTTGCTCATTTATTCCATTCGGACCATTTTACGTAGAGAAAAAATATCTCTAACATTTAAAAATGGAAAACATGATCGATATTATTTGTTTTCTCGAAGATCTATTCCTCGAGTATGGAATGAATGCTGTCCTGGCACAGTATTTAAACCTGTTGATCAACATTGTTGCACTAACGTTTATCGTGTTTGCAGTTAATTATGTAGTTAAACATTTTGTGATTGAGGCCATCAGTGCATTTACCAATCGTACAAAAACCACGATAGACGACTTTCTTATTAAAAGTAACTTCCCGAGATATATAGGGAGGTTTGTACCTATCTATATAGTTTACGAGTTATTCCCTTTAATTTTTATAGATTTTCCGAAGATCTTGGAATTCTTCTTTTATACAATGAAGATCTATATTATCATTCTGGTGGTATGGATATGTCGTAGTGTGCTTCGTTCTACAAGAAATTACCTGAAAACGAGGTCTGAGTTTAATGACAAACCACTGGAAAGTTTCAGCCAGATCATCATGATCTTTCTTTGGATCATTGGTCTAATGTTCATGTTTTCGGTTATTACAGGTAAATCTGTAATTGGATTCGCAATATCCTTAGGTGCTGCTTCCGCAGTAATTTTACTGATTTTTAAGGATACAATCTTAGGTTTAGTTGCCTCCATACAAGTGTCTGTAAATGATATAGTTAGAATTGGAGACTGGATCACATTTCAAAAATTTGGCGCAGATGGAACGGTCACGGAAATTAATCTTGCAACGGTTCGGGTACAAAACTGGGACAATACTTATACCACTATTCCAACCTATAGTCTAATTTCCGATTCCTTTCAGAACTGGAGAGGTATGCAGGAGTCTCCAGGAAGAAGAATTAAACGTTCGGTTTTTATCAAACAGAATTCCGTAAAATTTCTAGGACCCGAAGACATTGCTAAGCTGAAAAAGATTCAGCTGATAGCTCCTTACCTGGAAAACAGGCAATCTGAAATTGACAAGTATAATGAGACAAATAATATAGATAAGAGTGTACTTATAAATGGAAGGAATCAAACAAACCTGGGAATTTTCAGGAAATATGCAGACTCATATTTGCAGGATCATTCAGCTATCCATAAAGAAATGTATCTCATTGTAAGACATCTTGCTCCTACACCTAATGGAATACCCTTGGAAATCCTCTGTTTCAGTAGAGATAAACGCTGGGAAAATTTTGAGTATATTTCCGCAGATATTTTTGATCATCTTATCGCTGCCATACCTTATTTCGATCTTCAGTTGTTTGAAGCTCCATCAGGTGATGACATTCGTAATTTTCTTTCAGAAAGATCAAACTAACTAATTAACCAAAAATGAAATTAAAACCTTTTCTACAGGGCTTCGGAATTCTTGCCGTACTAATCACTTTAATTCCGATTGTCGCTGTAGACTTTTGGTGGGTGAGAATGTTCGATTATCCGCATATTCAGCTAACGTTGCTTACACTAATGGCAATTTTCGCTTACTTTTTAAGGTTTAAAATTTCAAATTGGAGAGATTATGCTTTTATGATCATACTAGTAGGTTGCTTTATCTACCAATCTGTAAAGATCTTACCATATACTCCACTTGTTCCTTACGATGTAGGACAGCCAACTGAAGCGGTTGACGATCAAACGGGAATGATGTTGCTGACCTCGAATGTACTTCAAAAGAACAAAGAGAAGGCGATCCTGATCGAAGAGATGAAAAAATTAAATCCCGATGTAGCTGTTTTTACTGAAACTGACATTAAATGGGCAGATGCATTAAAATCTGGTATTGGGAGCGACTATCCTTATAAAGTTGAAGTGCCGCTTGATAATACATACGGAATGCTTTTATATTCAAAATTTAAGTTGTATAATTCTCAGGTTAAATACATCGTGGATGATAGTATTCCATCTATTCATACTGAAATTGAACTACGATCCGGGGATAGAATTCAATTACACGCAATTCACCCTACTCCTCCAATGCCACAACATAATCCATCATCTTCAGATCGAGATGCTGAAATGATGAAAATTGCTCTTGAAGCTATGGATTCTGATATTCCTGTTGTAGTGATAGGAGATTATAACGATGTTGCCTGGTCGCAAACTACAAGTATGTTTCAGACTGTTGGTGAATTGCTGGACGTGAGAAAAGGACGTAGTTTCTATAATACTTTTAATGCCAAAAGTTTTATCATGCGCTGGTCGCTGGATCATATATTTGTTTCTGAAGAATTTAGAGTAGAAAAGATCGCTTTAGGAGATGATGTAAAATCTGATCATTTTCCATTTTACGCCCAGCTATATTTACAAGCAGAGCTGGCAGAAGAGCAAAAGCCTGATGATGCTCCGGAAGATGAGATCAAAAAGGCGAAAGAACAAATTGCCGACGAAGAGAATGAAAATACAGAGAAAGGTACAAATGGATCAAGTAATCAATAATTCTCCTGGGTTTTACTAACCTCCTCAAATTATTTATTTTTATAGAAAAAGGAACTCATGCAAAGTCAGGCGAAACAGGAGCTGGAAACGATAGAAGGATCGTTTAATCAATTTTATCAAAATTTAATTGATCAATTACCTGGTATTGGACTCGGTTTAGTGATTATCGTGTTAGGTGTGCTTATTGGCATCTGGTTGGGAAGATTTTTCACCAAACGAATATCTGCCAGAACTTCAGATCCTTTAATGAGTAAGTTTCTTGGTAAGGCTATTAGGTTCCTGATCATTATTACATCCATTATGCTTGCCTTGAAAGCTGCGGGTCTTGGAGGTGTTGCTACCGGTATCCTTACCGCAGCCGGCGCCAGTGCTGTTGTTTTGGGTTTTGCGTTCAAAGATATTGGTGAAAATTTTATCGCGGGAATAATTTTAGCCTTTAATCGTCCATTTGATGTAAACGATACTGTAGAAATTGGTAATAACTTCGGAAAAGTGAAAGCCCTAGAATTTAGATACACAAAGCTGAAAACATTTGATGGAAAGGATGTGTATATCCCAAACAGTGATGTATTAACCAAACCAGCGACCAATTATACTGAAGACGGATTTTTTCGGTGGAGCTTTATAATTGGGATTGCTTATGAAGATAATATTGATGGTGCTAAAAAGACAGTGATGGAAGCCTTACGAAAAGAGCCAACCGTCATTGAAGATGCAGAACATCAAAATTTTGTTATCGAGGATGAACTTGCCACCAGTACGGTGAATCTAAAAGTGTTTTTCTGGGTGGACACTACCGATTTTAGAATGCAGGCGATGATTACAAAAGGAAATGTTGTAAGAGCGGTAAAAGAGGCATTGGAAGACAATGGCTACTACCTGCCTGCTGATATTCAGGAAATTAAGTTATATGGTGGCGAGACAGACTTTCCTGTTGGTGTGGCTACTAAAAAAGAAAAAACCGACTAGTTATTTGAGTCGGTCTTTTACAAATTCTATTTTATTCTTCCCATGTGGTTTGGGTTTTCCATCGTCTCCCAACGCCACCATAACTATGCGATCTACGGTAATAATGGTTTCTCTGGTCATTTTATTTCGAACTTCACATTGAAGCGTAAGAGAAGCGGTTCCAAATTTAATTACCTCGATCCCAATCTCCACGATATCACCCTGATGAGCAGAACTACGAAAGTCTATCTCACTCATATATTTAGTAACGGTTTTAGGGTTTTCCAGTTGAACTATACTATATAAAGCACATTCTTCGTCTATCCATTCCAACAAACGGCCACCAAATAAAGTTCCGTTAGGGTTTAAGTCTTCAGGTTTAATCCATTTTCTGGTATGAAATCTCATGTTTTTATTTTTGAAGATAATTAAAAAGACCCGCTAAATAACGGGTCTGTAATAGAATTAGCATATTCTGAAAAAACTAAAATCAATTTAAAAATTCTTCAGAAAATGATTTATAAAATTAGATTATAAGAATTGCTGTGCAACATTAATGATCTCGTCATGATCAAATGCCAGTTCCATTTTAGGCAAATCTTCCACAGCAACCCATCTGGCATCCTGAGCATCATCTGAGGGAGAAAGATCTTCTTCGCAAAAGATCCTGCTTAAGAATGCTATTGAAATTGTATGACCCCTAGGATCACGACCCGGATTACCAAAGGCCTGTACCTGTTCCATACTTCTAACGACTACGCCGGTCTCCTCTTTCAGTTCTCTCTTTGCTGCAGTTTCCAGTTCCTCCCCTTCATCCACAAATCCGCCAGGAAGTGCCCATTGATCTTTAAATGGCTCATTTTTACGCTGAATTAATAAAACCTTGAATTGATCGTTTGTCTTACAGAATACGACGCTGTCAGCTGTTACTGCTATCTTATTATCTGCCATAAAGTTTATTTTATATAGACTGTTTTTTTATTTACAAATTCCTGAATACCGTCTAAAGAAAGTTCCCGACCATAACCTGAAATTTTGGTTCCCCCAAATGGAAGTCGAGGATCACTTTTTACAAGCTCATTGACGAAAACTGCTCCATCCTCAAATTCCGGAATTATATTTTTTGCAAATTCTAAATCTTCCGTAAAAATTGAAACTCCTAAGCCAAAATCTGAACTATTTACAAGTTCAATAGCTTCTTCCGCAGTTTTAAATCTGGTGATACCAATTGCTGGTCCAAATGTTTCCTCTTTGAAGATGGCCATCTCCTTAGTTACCCCATCCAGAACCGTAGGCTGCATATAAGCTCCATCTCTTTCACCACCAATGAGAATCTTCGCTCCGGCATCCACAGAGGCTCTTATCTGTTTTTCAAGATCTTCCGCAAGATCTGCTCTGGCCATTGTTCCAATAAACGTATCCTTGTGCATAGGATCTCCACTTTTGAGTTCCTTTACTTTTTCAACATACTTCTTTGTGAACTCTTCGGCGATATTTTCCTGAAGTAAAAGTCTTTTTCCTGCAATACAGCTTTGTCCTGTATTTTGAAACCTTGCTTGAATACAAGTGTCAAGCGCTGACTCTAAATCTGCGTTGTCGAAAACCACCAGTGCATTACTACCCCCTAATTCCAGTACAGATTTTTTTATCTCACTACCTGCTGTAGAAGCTACTGCAGACCCGGCAGGCTTAGAACCTGTGAGAGTAACTGCCTTTATTCTTTTATCTTTTATAACATCATCGATCTTGTCGCTTCCTACCGTCATATTCTGAAAGCAATATTTAGGGAAACCAGCTCTCTCAAATACTTTTTGAATATTATTCGCAGAACGCATGACATTGCTGGCATGTTTAAGAACCCCTATATTGCCAGCCATTAGGGCGGGCGCAGCAAATCTAAAGACTTGCCAGAATGGATAGTTCCAGGGCATAACAGCCAGAACTACACCAATAGGTTCGTAACTTACATAACTGTTTTGTGCATCTGTATCTAATAGCCTGTCAGCAAGATGTTCTTCTGCATGCTTGGCGTAATACTCACAGACCCAGGCACATTTTTCAATTTCAGAAATACTTTGAGAAATAGGTTTACCCATTTCAAGCGTTATATCTCGAGCATATTCCTCTTTATTTGCTTTAAGCTCTTCCGCAGCATTATTCATAAATTCAGCACGCTCGCTCATAGTGGTTTTTCTCCAGAGTTTGTATCGTTGCTGTGCGTTATCTAAAACTTCATCAATCTGTTCTTTAGAAAGTTCTTCAAATTTTTCAATGGACTCACCGGTATATGGATTCTTAGATTCTATCATGATTTTATTTAGCTTTTATTTTAAATATAAGAACTTGAAGGTGTCTCCCAAGTTCGATTAAGAGAGATTTAACTCGCAGTTGTTTATAAACAGTTTACAACTAAGCTGATGGCATAGTGGTTAAGATATCTCTATTGGTTATATTTAATAAAACCAACACGTCATGAATCCTAGAGACATAAAATTGCTGGAACTCAGGCCCGAGATTCCTTCTGCCAGAATTACTGATAATATGAGTGACGAGGAACGTTTTCAAAATGAAACAATTCGTCCTGTAGCCAAACTTCAGAATGATTTGATCCTGGCTATGTTTAGAAATTACATCAAGAAGCACAAAAACAAATTCTACGAATTGAAACTGGATCGCAGATTGATTTACATCGAAACTGCAATTCAGAAGGATATAAAATTCAGAAACAGTTTAAAAGGTGCGATCATCGGGCAGTTTACTATTGAAGAGTACGACAAGTATATCCTCAATAGTTCTGCATTAAATAAGCGAATGATGAATATTGTTCGCGAAAGATTACAGAGTAATATTCAATTACTAGAAAAACATGACGTAGCGTACTAGGAAGCCTACAATAACTGTGATGGTAAAACTCATAAGCGTTCCTACCAGAACGTATTCGGTCTGTTTCCTTGCTCCGGTTTCAGCCTTATCGCTAAACCTAAGAATCGATTTTGCGGCTATCAGGAACCCAATTGCTGAAAAATTATCGGTTAGAATAAATGTAAGCACAAGAATTCTTTCAAAAATCCCAATATAACGGCCAGCGGCATCGAGACTATTTTTCTGTAGATCATCTTTCACTTCTGTTTGCCAGCGACTTGTAGCTTTGCCAATTAAAAATCCTGAAGGGAAGATCACCATTAAATATCCCATAATGACTGCAAGGATCGAAGAGGAATTGATCATTTCCTGTAAAAACAAGATCACATTTTTAAAATTATCTGTGAGATAAAGCCACGCAAAAATGATAGCTATTAAATGAAGTAGCTGATCCAGCACAAACATTTTTAAAGTGTCTTTTCCTGACTGTAATTTCCAAAGGTCTACAATAAAGTGAGTAACACCTATAAATATTGCAATATACCAGAGTTCAGGATCTGCCAGGAATATAAAAGTTAGAATTCCCGCTACGATCGAATGTAAGTAAAGGAATCGGGATCTGCCTTTTTTTCGTCTTTTATGCTCCACCCATTTCGTAGGCTGTAGGACAAAATCGGTTACTACATGTGCCAGTAACAATTGTAAAAGAACCAAAATACTATTCTCCATCTATAAAATGTTGTTTCATAACTTGTTCATATCGCTCCATCAAACTTAAGATAGCATCCCATCCGGCAGCCTTTTTACGCTGATTAACAGCTGACTGACTAATTCCCAATGTATCTGCAATCTCCGTTTCTTTCATTTCCTTTAGCAGATAATAGATAACTTCTGCTGAAGCACTACTCCATTTATCTGTGATGGTATCAAATAGCAAAAATGCATTATCAAATTCATTGTTAATCTCATTAATACCGGTTGTTAACGTCATTTTCCTACCCGTCTTCTTCATTTCGTCAAGAGTACGACCAGAGAATTGAAAAGCTTCCCCGTTTGATTCCATGATCGAATCTCTTTTAAACCCTATTTTTCCAATACCTATCGAAATTCTAAGATCAGCCTCAATACGATAGGAATTAGAATGAATAGCTTCTTGGGATCGTAATTTATTAACCGCTGTTTTGATTCTTAAAGCACTTCGGAATGAAAATACAGGTTCTAATACACCTTGTATACTATCACCTCTATACAATTCAAATTTAGAATTCTTATACTTCATTTCAATTCCCTCGATTTCTGCATTGATAATGTCCAGAACCTCAGTAAGTAATTCCGCTGAATATTTGGTGGAATTTAGCAAGTCGGCGGTAATAACTGCAAACATAATTTAATGTATAAAAAATTAAGTATAAAGACTAATATAGCAATATTATAAGCAAATAGACTTATTTCCTATAAAGCATATTAAATATTTCCTAATTGCTCGGCTATGACTTTTAGCTTAATTAATTTTAATTCCAATCTAGAAATAAAATAAAATGGTAGCTAATAAAGCAGAATTATTCAACAAATGTCTCGATACCGTAAATAGACAGATCGATAAATATCAAAATGAAATGGACCAGATCAAGCAGTCCATGGAGAACAATGATGCTCATACAGATTATGATGAGGACGATAGTAAAGGACAATTGCTTGGTGACTTTGAAAAGTATGCTGAATACCTTGACAACTCAAGGAAAATGAAAGAAAAACTAAGCAAAATAGACAGAAACCATTATACGGAAGCTGTTGATTTTGGGAGTGTTATAGAGACCAATGATAACTATTACTTTATATCTGCCGCTTTAGGTAAAATTGATATGGAGGATGGAACATCAGTATATGCAATTAGTATAGATGCTCCAATCTTTAGTGAAATGAAAGGTAAAAAAGCTGGTGATAAATTTTCATTCAATGGCAAAGAACAGGAAATAAAAGAAGTTCACTAGAATTCTTTTATTCCGGGTATTCGATCCTGAGATGGTAGATGTTTTTCAACTTCCGTTTCAGGATCTTTTTTATGGTCTGAATTTCCTTAAATGTAATATTGGAATTTAAAAACTGACCTTCATCCATTTGCTTATCGATTATCTTTTCAACAAAACTATCAATTAGAACAGCAGTTGGTTCCTTTAAACTTTTACTGGCAGCTTCTACACTATCGCACATCATCAGGATGGCAGTTTCCTTACTAAAAGGAATTGGACCAGGATATTTAAAATCATCTGGAGCAGCATTATCATTACTTTCCATCTCTTTTTTGTAGAAATAGTAAACGGTGCTGGTTCCATGATGAGTTCGAATAAAATCGATCACCCTATCCGGTAAATTGTTCTTTTTCGCGATCTCAATTCCTTTAATTACATGCTCAATGATAATTTGTGCACTTTCTCTAGGTGAAAGCTCATCATGTGAATTGACCGATGTAGTTTGATTTTCTGTGAAGTATGTTGGATTGTGCATTTTACCAATATCATGGTATAGTGCTCCTACCCTCACCAGCATTGCATTTGCCTGAATTTCATTTGCAGCAGCTTCGGCAAGGTTCGCTACATTTAAACTATGATGAAATGTCCCTGGTGCTTTTTCAGCAAGTTGTTTCAGTAACTTTGAATTAGTATCTGAAAGTTCCAATAATGACATATCTGAAACCATTCCAAAGATTTTTTCATATACATAGATAAGAGGCTGAACGAATAAGGTTGCCAGCCCACCAAGTAGAAAAGTAAGAAAGACTTCAGCACTAATATCATCGACTGTTCCTTCCTGAATGATCGTAAATGCGAAGTAAGCAATAATATAAACCAGCGTGATCTGCCCTACTGATATGAACAGGTTCGCTCTTTTATAAAGTTCACTAATGGTCAAGATCGTCACAATACCCGCTATGATCTGTAAAAACATATACTCATAGCTGTTTGGAACTATAAATCCTATGAGGAGCACTGTTATTACGTGAGTGAACAACCCAAGTCTTGCATCAAAGAAGGCTTTTAAGGTAAGCGGAAGGATACATAAAGGCACGACATAGACGTAGTTGATATCGAAATTTATGACCAGGGTGGTTAACATTACCATAAAGATGATGTTGAAAAATATGAAAGTTACCTTCACATTATTTTCAAAAATACTGGTGCGATACTTACGCATGAATAATAGCAACATAAGCAAAGCCAGCGCTACCAGCGTACTGTAACCAACGATGATCCAGTTATAATTCGTCTGGCTCCAAACCTGTGATTCATACTCAGCTTTCAGGGATCTAAGGATATGGTATTTATTTCCTTCAACTACTTCTCCCTTTGCTATGATTCTGCTTCCCTGCTCAATGATTCCACGAGTGTAACTGATATTATTCAGCTTACTCTGAAGCTCTTTCTGGGTTAACTCATTATTAAAAGTTACGTTGGGCTCTATGGAGTTAAAGAAAACCTCTAGCAATTCGGTTTTAAAAGAACTAAATCCTGCACTGCTAATCTCCTCGCTAAGAAAACTGCGAATCTGGCCCTGTTTCAGAATTCGGCTATATTCAACTTCTGAAGCTTCATTACCTTTTAATAAATATACCAGCTGATCTGGCTCTAATCTTTCACTTTCCTGAAGAAGTCCGAACTGGTAGATCTTACCTACCGTTTTCTGAACAAAATTATCGACAATGGTTTCGTAGACCTTTAAAGTCGTATCTGCAAAGACATTATTAACCTCCTGAAGAGCATCATTTTTTATTCGCTCCTCTTTCTCGGCATCAAAATTATAGTAAGGAATATGGGCCTTCTGGATATCCTGCTGTTCTGCGGAAATCTCCTCATCGGTTTTTAATATGGCAAAATCAAATGGAGCATATAAATTCTCATACTGCCACGGTTTCCCCTTCGGAATATCGTATTTGAATTTACCTCCTTTTGGCAGTAGGTAAACGATCAAAACTGAAGTAAGTATGAATAGGAAAACTTTATAAAAAAGTGCCTGATTCTTGTAAAGCCTGTTTACGAAATCGCTCATATATATTGAGGTAATGCTCAAATGTAGTAAAAATAGGGCTCATTAAGCTTAGGTTATTAAATTCCTTATAAAATCACTAACTTCGCAACACTCGAAATAATTAGATTTAAACATATGAATAAAGAAGTAGTTATAGTAAGCGCTGCGAGGACTCCAATAGGTAGTTTTCTTGGTAGCTTATCCAGCATTCCCGCAACTAAATTAGGTTCTATAGCCATTAAAGGTGCGCTTGATAAAATCAATCTAAAACCTGAAATGGTTCAGGAAGTTTTGATGGGTAACGTTGTACAGGCGGGTAATGGTCAGGCACCTGCGAGACAGGCATCACTTGGTGCCGGAATTCCTGATTCTGTGCCATGTACCACAGTGAACAAAGTATGTGCCAGCGGTATGAAAACAGTAATGCAGGCAGCTCAATCTATTATGCTTGGCGATAACGATATTGTTGTTGCCGGTGGAATGGAAAACATGAGTTTGATCCCTCACTATGTTCACATGAGAAATGGGAAGAAATTTGGACCTGCGACTTTGGAAGACGGAATGCAAAAAGATGGTTTAGTAGACGCCTACGATCATAATGCTATGGGTGTTTGCGCCGACTTATGTGCTACTGAACATAATTTCTCACGCGAAGATCAGGATGATTTTGCTAGAAAATCTTATGAAAGATCTGCCCAAGCCTGGAAAGACGGGAAATTTGATAATGAAGTAGTACCGGTAGAAGTTCCTCAAAGAAAGGGTGATCCTGTGATCGTAAAAGAAGACGAAGAATTTAAAAATGTTCGAATGGACAAGATCTCTTCTCTGCGACCTGCTTTTTCTAAAGATGGAACAGTAACCGCTGCAAACGCATCTACCATTAATGATGGTGCTGGCGCCGTAGTTTTGATGAGTCGCGAAAAAGCTGATGAACTTGGTTTAAAACCTCTAGCAACGATTAAGAGTTTCGCTGATGCTGCTACAGAACCAAAATGGTTTACTACTGCTCCATCTAAAGCTTTACCTAAAGCTATTGAAAAGGCTGGAATTAGCCTTGATGAAGTTGATTTCTTTGAATTTAACGAAGCATTTGCCGTTGTAGGACTTGCTAATATGAAGATATTAGGATTATCAGACAAGAACACAAACGTTAACGGTGGTGCTGTATCTCTAGGACATCCACTTGGATGTAGTGGAGTTCGTATTTTAATCACGTTACTAAACGTACTGGAACAAAATAATGGAAAAATTGGTGCTGCGGCAATCTGTAATGGTGGCGGTGGTGCATCAGCAATGGTTATAGAACGTCATTCATAAGTCAAGTTTTTGTAGATGCAATATGGAATTTGCCATTTAAGTATTGTTCCGCTTAGAAATTCATCATCTGCAGAAGGTGAAATGGTTTCTCAAATCTTGTACGGTGAACACTTCAAGGTTTTGGAAAGAAGAGCACACTATAGCAAGATTAGAAATTCTCATGACAGCTTCGAAGCCTGGATTGATAATAAGCAATATAGAATGATCGAAGAATCTGACTATCAAAATCTAGATGGTCAGACTCTTCAATTATCCTCAGACCTTATCGAATTTATTACAGATGAAAAAGGTTTGCTTATGCCCATAGTTTTGGGTAGTTCAGTTAGATTTTCAGAGCAGCTGAATCATAAATTCGAAGGAGAGTACGACAATACTTCCGGGCGTACAAAGTCAGATCTTATAATAACAGCCAGCTTATACATTAATACACCTCAAACTTCTGGTGGCAGAACACCATTCGGTATAGATGCAGCAGGGTTTACGCAGGCCGTGTATAGAATTAATGGATATAAACTGGACAGGGAAGCTGCTTCACAGGCTAAACAAGGTGAAGCTCTTAGTTTTATTGAAGAGAGTGAACCCGGAGATCTGGCATTTTTCGATGATCAGGATGGTGTTATTAACCATGTGGGTATGATGATGCAGGACAACTATATCATTCATGTAGATGGAAAAGTTCGAATTGACAGAATAGACCATTCAGGAATTTTCAATACCGAACTTCAAAAGCATACTCACAAACTACGTGTGATCAAAAAGATTATTTGATTGCATTGATTTTTTCTATTTTAAGGACATAAAAAAACCCGCTGAAATTTCAGCGGGTTTTTTATGATTAGTTATATTTATTATAACCTGTCCTTTAAAGCATCTGCTTTCTCTTGTTGATCAAGATTGGTATATAAATTCATCGCTGTTTTTACGATTTCCTTATTCTCTGGATCTACTTCCATCGCTTTCTCAAGGTATGGTAAAACCTTTTTATAAAGATCTTTTCTTTGAGCGTCAAGTTCATCATAACGAGCATTGTCCTTTTTGCTCATTCCAAGATTGTTCATCTCATCGATAAGTGCTCTCTCCTCACCTAACATTGCAGCAACCATATTGATTCTTGCTTCATTATATTCTGAATCGATCTCTAGAGCCGTCTTATAACTTTCTACCGCCTTTTCAGTATTCTCAATTTCAGCATACATTAAGCCAATGTTATTATAAACACCAGGGTTGGATTTATCCATGTTTCCCGCTTCTTCCAGGATAGAAATTGCTTTCTCCTTTTCACCCATCTGGTAGTACATATTCGCTTCTGAAAGTAATAGATCTACATCATTCGGGTTTGCAGCTTTTGCAGCGTCAATAGATTCGATAGCCTTATCGTATTGCTCCTGGTTAATATAAATTCTGGCAACTAAGGAAGCAATCTCTCCTTTTTTGGAAGGAATTGGTTCTACTTTTGGATCCTTATATTGTCCTGTCTTTACCATAAGATCCATTTGTTCTTTAGAACCCATGTTCTCTTTTTCCCCAGTTTCAATATTTACGGCAGTATAAGACTTACCTGAACCATCGTAACCAA
Source organism: uncultured Christiangramia sp. (assembly GCF_913046405.1). Taxonomy (GTDB): domain Bacteria; phylum Bacteroidota; class Bacteroidia; order Flavobacteriales; family Flavobacteriaceae; genus Christiangramia; species Christiangramia marina. Next base: position 2,011 of record NZ_CAJWRQ010000055.1, on the reverse strand, counting down.
GATCACTTAGTTCTTCAAGATATTCAACAGCCTTACCATATTCCTGAGCATTCACTAAATTGTTAGCGGCATAATACAGATATACAGTATCCTGCTTACTCATTTGGTAGCTTGTGTATAATTTATCTGCTGCCGACTTGTAATCTTCTTTCCCCTGGTCTTCAATTGCAGAGTTAATAAGATCATTCTTCATTTTAGTAAGTGCTGCGGAAGCATCCTCGTTTCCAAGTTCTGCCGCCTTAGCGTAGGCCATAGCCGCTGTTTGCACATCTTCATTTGAAGGATTTCCTGAAGAATAAGCTTTACCTTTATATAGGTAAAATCTCTCCTGCCATTTGTCATTCAATTCGGAAAGATTTGCTTCAGCAACTTTTAGCTGAGCCTTAGCTTCAGTAAAATTCTTGTCTTCAATAGCGTCTTCCGCATTTTTAACCTGGTCCTTCTGTGCGAACGTCGTCATGGTTAGAAATGACACAGCCGCAGCCGTTAAGATATTCGTTTTCATTGTTGTTTTGGTTTTTTATTTTTATTCTTCACTATCATCAGCAATAGTCGTGCCATCGGTCTGACTCTCCCCGCCTACAGGCTTTTCCGCATCTTCCATTAGCTCAACATCATCTTCATCATGCAATACTTTTGCCACTGCAGCTATAGAATCATTACCCTTAAGGTTGATCAGTCTCACACCCTGTGTAGCACGGCCCATAACTCTCAAATTCTCAACAGCCATTCTAATTACAATCCCAGATTTATTAATGATCATAAGATCATCGTCGTCTGAAACGTTCTTGATTGCGACAAGTTGTCCTGTTTTATCAGTAACCGAAATTGTTTTAACTCCCTTACCACCTCTATTGGTGATTCGGTAATCCTCCAGGCTTGATCTTTTACCATAACCATTCTCAGAAACTACGAGAATATCTGAATCAAATTCGTTCACAGAAACCATTCCAACAACTTCATCGTTATCGTCGGCAAGCGTAATTCCACGAACACCTGAGGCATTTCTACCCATAGGTCGGGTTTTGCTTTCCTCAAATCTAATCGCCTTACCACTTTTAAGCCCTAACATCACCTGGCTATTACCAGTAGTTAGTTTCGCTTCGAGTAATTCATCACCATCCTTAATAGTAATAGCATTGATACCATTTGTTCTAGGACGGCTGTATTTCTCAAGACTTGTTTTCTTGACCTGTCCTTTTTTGGTGGCCATGATAACGAAATGATTATTTACGTATTCTTCATCTTTAAGATCCTGAGTACAGATAAAGGCATTCACCTTATCTTCAGGTTCGATATTAATAAGATTCTGAATCGCTCTACCTTTTGAAGCTTTACTTCCTTCCGGAATTTCATAAACTCTCATCCAGTAACATTTACCGTTTTGAGTAAAGAATAACATATACTGGTGGTTGGTACCTACGAAAAGGTATTCAAGGAAATCTTCATTTCTGGTATTAGATCCTTTTTGTCCAACTCCTCCTCTATTCTGAGTCTTATATTCATTTAAAGAGGTTCGTTTGATATACCCTGCATGGGAAATAGTGATCACTACCTTCTCATCCGGGATCATATCTTCTATACTAAGATCACCACCAGCATATTCGATTTGAGATCTTCTTTCATCCCCGTACTTTTCCTGTACTTCCAGAAGTTCATTTTTAATAACTTCCATCCTACGCTCTTTTCGAGCCAGAATATCTTCCAGATCTTCGATTGTTTTAATGATGTCATCATATTCAGCTCTCAGCTTATCCTGTTCAAGACCGGTAAGTTGTCTCAATCGCATTTCTACGATCGCTTTAGCCTGAATTTCTGAAAGTTCAAAACGATCAATTAATTTATTACGTGCTTCTTCAGCATTAGAAGAAGAGCGTATCAATGCGATCACTTCGTCTATATTATCAGAAGCAATAATCAATCCTTCCAGGATGTGGGCACGCTCCTTTGCCTTCCGCAGTTCAAATTCAGTCCTTCTTACAACCTCATCATGTCTGTGTTCTACGAAGTG
>NZ_CAJWRQ010000054.1 GCF_913046405.1 uncultured Christiangramia sp. | reverse complement strand
TGCTAAATGTCTATTACCTAAATGCCAAGATAAAAGTGAATGGTGCTTATCATTCTTGGAGATTATATCTATTACATCTTCTTTTGCCGATTTAATTCGTACCCAATCACCATTTTCTAATTCTAAACCATCGTTATCTCTAAAACCAACAACTTTTTCCAAGGTTAACATCACCTCCTTTCCAGAATCTAATGTCAACATCTTTCTTCTACAAAAGCGATCTGCTGATATCATTGTAATTTGATCTTTTGATTTCTCATCAGGCCATAGACCTGATCTAGACCAAGACTTAATTATTAAAATTGTAATTCTCCTTATTAACTAATATAAAAAATACCTTTGAGCTAAAGGAAGTATCTCCGCAGGTTCACAAGTTAATAGCTCGCCGTCAGCCTTCACTTCATATGTTTCTGGATCCACCTTTATATCTGGTGTATAATGGTTTAAAACCATATCAGATTTTGATATATTTCTTGTCCCACTTACTGGAATAAGTTTTTTCTCTAATTTTAGTGCTTCCTTTAATCCATTATCATAAGCAATTTGAGAGACAAATATAATAGAACCACTCTGCATTGAACTACCAAATTGTCCAAACATAGGTCTATAATGAACTGGCTGAGGTGTGGGAATGGACGCATTTGGATCACCCATTAAAGAAGCGTTTATTACACCACCTTTAATAATTTTTTCAGGTTTAGCTCCAAAGAACGCTGGATCCCATAAAACCAAGTCGGCTAATTTGTTCTTTTCTACAGACCCCACCACATGAGAAATTCCATGGGAAATTGCGGGATTTATAGTGTATTTTGCTATATACCTTTTACATCTTAAATTATCATTTCCTGTATCATCTTCAGGTAAAAAACCTCTCTGCAATTTCATTTTTGAAGCTGTCTGCCAAGTCCTTGTGATTACTTCTCCTACTCTTCCCATAGCTTGACTATCTGATGCAATCATAGAAAAAGCTCCCATATCATGTAAGATATCTTCCGCAGCTATAGTTTCAGCTCGAATGCGACTCTCAGCAAATGCTATATCTTCTGGAATTTTTGGATCAAGATGATGACATACCATTAACATATCTAAATGCTCATCAATCGTGTTTATGGTGTAAGGTCTTGTTGGATTTGTTGAAGAAGGTAAAACATTTTTCTCTCCAGCCAAGCGTATTATGTCAGGAGCATGTCCTCCCCCAGCTCCTTCAGTATGAAATGCATGAATACATCTTCCTTTAAATGCTGCAATAGTGTTTTCTACAAAGCCAGATTCATTTAATGTATCTGTGTGTATAGTAACTTGAACATCCATTTTATCTGCAACTTTAAGACATGTATCGATAGAGGAAGGCGTGGTCCCCCAGTCTTCATGTAACTTAAGACCGCATGCTCCAGCTCTGACTTGCTCTAATAGAGGTTTTGTATTAGATGCATTTCCCTTCCCAAAAAAGCCTAAATTAACTGGTAATCCTTCTGCCGCTTCTAGCATTTTAGTTATATGCCATGGTCCAGGTGTACATGTAGTTGCATTTGTTCCTTCTGCGGGCCCCGTTCCTCCACCTAGCATAGTGGTAATCCCAGAATATAAAGCTTCTTCCACTTGCTGAGGGCTAATAAAATGAATATGCGCATCGATCCCTCCTGCAGTCAAAATTTTACCCTCAGCTGCAATTACTTCTGTCCCGGGACCTATAATTATATTCACATTAGGTTGTACATCAGGATTACCTGCTTTACCTATTTCTGAAATATAACCATTAATAATTCCTATATCTGCTTTAATTACTCCACAATAATCTAAAATTACAGCATTAGTAATGACAGTGTCGACAGCTCCTTCTGAATTGCTTATCTGACTTTGTCCCATTCCATCTCTAATTACTTTACCTCCCCCAAATTTTACTTCTTCTCCATAAACAGTATGATCTGTTTCTACCTCTATAAATAATTCTGTATCTGCAAGCCTTATTTTATCTCCCACTGTAGGACCGTACATTGCTGCATAAGATTTTCTATTAATTTTATTTGTCATGATTTTTTGCCTTCTTTAAAGGCCCATTAACAAGGGCATTAAAACCGTAAATATTTTTTTTCCCTAAATAATCAACTAATTGAACTTCTCTACTTTGTCCTGGTTCAAAACGAATAGCTGTTCCTGATGCAATATTTAGCCTCATGCCTAAAGTTTTGTTTCTATCAAATTTAAGAAAAGAATTTACCTCATAAAAAAGCCTTTAAGAAAACTTAAAGGCTTTTTTCAGGATTTTTTAGGTTCTTTTGGGACTTTTTTAAGGTTTTTGGGCTTTTTTCAGGACTTTTTGAATTTTAATCTGAAGGATTCTAAACCTGAAAAATGATTCCGGGTTCTTCCGCAGCGAAACCAACAGGCTACTTCTTACCAGGACTTAAAATAGAGTTCTATATAGTAGTAAATAGAAAATTTCAATATTCAACTTTATATGCACAAAATTGAATACTGAAATTTCTAAAATTGATCTGCGTATAGTTTAAAAGATGTGGTTTAAACCTAGCTTTTTTCTACCGTTTTACGATCCCAACCTCTGTCTACACCTAATTGTTTTTGTTCTTCTATACTTTCTTTTCGAAGGTTATGTAGTGTGTACGCGAGGTAACCTGCATAGAGAACAGAAAATACTCCTATTCCTAATTTCCCGCCTTTGATCGCGGCTTTCTTACCAGATTTGTAAATAATTCCTCTTACTAAAAATTTAGTTCCTAATTTCATTATATGTCCAATACCCATAATTTTTATTTTGATTGATTTTTATTAATTCTATGCTTTTCCGGTTGGTTTTACTAAAAGCTCATTCACATTTACAGAAGCTGGTTGTGAAACCGCGTAATATACTGCATCTGCAATGCTCGCAGGATCCAACATGGGTTCATCACCTCCGTAATCCTTATCTTCCAGTAATTCAGTATCTGTAATTCCATCTCTTAAGTTGGTGTCTACTGTGCCTGGTTCGACCGCGGTAACCCGAATATTAAATTCAGGTGAAAGTTCCATTCTCATCGCCTTGCTAAGCTCGATGATCGCTGCTTTAGAGGCTCCATAGATGGCACCGCCGGCAAAAATTTCCTTTCCATCCACGCTGGCGATATTAATAATGTGACCATCCTCCTGTTTTTTCATAAGTGGTAGAACAGAGTAAATACATCTAAGCGTACCCTGAACATTCACTTCTATAGTAGACAACCATTCATCCAGGTGTCGGTTCTTTAAATAGGTGAGAGGCATAATCCCTGCAGAATTCACTAGAATGTCTATTCGGCCATATTTTTCGTCAACTTTGCCAAATGCTTTGGTGACACTTTCTGTGCTGGTGACATCCAGTTCCACAACCATAGATTCTCCTGGAAGTTCCTGCTGAATTTTTTCCATTTCAGGAACACTTCTGCTCGCCAGCACTACGGTGAAATTTTCATTAGACAATTTTATCGCGATCGCTTTGCCAATTCCGCTACTGGCTCCCGTGATAACCGCTACTCGATCCTTTTCATTCATCATTTTCATTTTAAGTAAGATGATTCTTTAAGAGCGTTTTCTGCGTTAAAATAGGTTCAAATAACACATATTTAACGAATTCGAACTTTCCTGAATTAAGATTCATTCTATCTTCGTAGAAATTTTCAGGATTTGACGAAGCACTTTTCCCTATTGTTTATTTTGATTTTTCTACTTGCAGCATGTAGCAGTGATGATGATGGCAACCAGAGCGTGCAGACCTCTGCAACCGCATGGGTGTTGGCGACGAACCATAACGGGGAAGTTAAAAAGTTTGATATCAATAATGCCACTTCCAGTACTTTCAAGCTAAATTCTTCAGACGCTGAAGGGATTTATTACAATTCTGCCGACAATGGTTTTACAATCGTATCCAGAATTCCTGGTAGACTGGAATCTTACCATAATATAACCGACTATGCCAATAGTGTCGAGGTTGAACTTGATGCAGATATTCTTGGCAATATTCATTACCAGAGCGGAAGGGATCTTGCCGTTCAGGGTGATATTTATGTGGTTTCAGATAATACAGATCTGGATCTTGATGAAACTACACCAGAAGGTCGGCTGTTCATTTATGTACGGGAAGAAAACTCCTTTAAACTTCGGAATGTTGTAACCACTAAATTCAAGCTCTGGGGTTTGGAGTTCATAGGAAATGATCTGTATGCAGCGGTGGATGAAACCAACAAGATTGCCGTGTACAGGGATTTTGCAGCTACTTATACTACGAATGTTCTGGCGACCGCGAATAAGCAGGTGGCATTCCAGGGGCTGCTTAGAACTCATGGTCTGGACTTCGATAATGGTATTATGGTGCTTTCAGATATTGGTGAAGCTGAATCTGCGACAGATGGAGGATTACATATTATTCAGAATTTTGAAGAAAAATTTAATGCTGCTCAAAATGGTTTTGTAGCCCTTGATGAGCAATTCCGGATCTCTGGCGATAATACCTTACTTGGTAATCCTGTGAATATTGTGTACAACAGCGCTTACAATGTGATATTTGTTGCTGAAGCTGCGAATAATGGTGGTAAGATCCTTGCTTTCAACGATGCGACTTCAGTTTCAGGAAATATATCACCAGACCTGCAATACGATATGCCGGGTGTTTCTTCTGTATTTTTCCATACAGAATAATCTTTGCTGAAGATCCCTTCAGAAAAAAAATAAGTATTTCAATTACCCTTTATCGCTGGTGGTTTCCGCAGGCTTGCTGCCCGTTTTAATTGAAGTTTGATGGCAAATTAAAAAATTGATATACTTTTGCAACTACAAACCAACAGATTTATGGCTAAGAATTTAGTGATTGTTGAGTCTCCTGCTAAGGCTAAAACCATTGAAAAGTTTCTGGGAAGCGATTATAAAGTTGCCTCCAGTTTTGGGCATATCGCTGATCTGCCCACTAAAGAGATAGGGGTTGATACCGAAGGAGATTTTACACCTAAATATATTGTATCCAAAGACAAAAAGGATGTTGTAAAAAAGCTTAAGAGTCTTGCTAAAACTGCTGAAATGGTATGGTTAGCAAGTGATGAGGATCGGGAAGGAGAGGCAATTGCCTGGCACCTTGCAGAGGAGCTTAAGCTGGAAGACGATAAAACTAAAAGGATTGTATTTCATGAGATCACCAAGTCGGCGATCCTGAAGGCGATCGATAATCCCAGGAAAATCGATTATAACCTGGTAAACGCTCAGCAGGCTCGTAGAGTTCTGGACAGGCTGGTAGGTTATGAACTTTCGCCAGTACTCTGGAGGAAAGTGAAAGGTGGTCTTTCGGCTGGTCGAGTACAATCTGTAGCAGTAAGACTGATCGTAGAGCGCGAAAGAGAAATTCAGGATTTTACCGCACAGGCATCTTATAGAATTGATGCTGAATTTTCTACGGAAGAAGGTAAGTCTTTTAAGGCTAAGATTCCGAAGAACTTTGATACAAAAGAAGAGGCAGAACAATTTCTGAAGGATAATCTCGGTGCAAGTTTTAAGGTTTCAGATCTTACTACGAAACCAGCGAAGAAAACTCCTGCACCTCCATTTACAACATCAACATTGCAACAGGAGGCTGCAAGAAAACTATATTTTTCAGTAAGTAAGACCATGACCATGGCACAACGACTATACGAGGCCGGTCATATTACTTATATGAGAACAGATTCTGTAAACCTTTCCGAAGAAGCCAGAAAGGGAGCTCAAGAAGAAATTGAAAAGGCTTACGGAGATAAGTACGCCAAGGCAAGACAATTTAAGGGAAAATCCAAGGGAGCTCAGGAAGCTCACGAAGCGATTCGTCCTACAAGTTTTAAAAAACATACAATATCCGGGGATCGTGATCAGCAAAGATTATACGAACTGATTTGGAAAAGAGCGATCGCGTCACAAATGAGCGACGCACAGCTGGAAAGAACCAATGTGAAGATTGAGGCAGATAAGCACGACAATCAATTTTCTGCCAATGGTGAAGTTTTGAAATTCGACGGATTCCTGAAAGTTTACCTGGAAGGTAGCGATGATGAGGATGAAGAACAAAGCGGAATGTTACCGGCTTTAAAGGTTTCACAAGCCTTAAACAACGAATATATCACTGCAACCGAAAGATTTACCAGGCCTCCTTATCGTTATACGGAAGCTTCGCTGGTTAAAAAACTGGAAGAACTTGGTATTGGTAGACCTTCTACGTATGCACCAACGATTTCAACCGTTCAATCCAGGAATTATATTGAAAAAGGATCTGTAGATGGAACCGAAAGAGAATATTTGCAATTCACTCTGAAGGATCAAAAGATTAGAGAAGAGAAATTATCCGAAACCGTAGGTAGTGATAAGGGGAAACTTGTTCCTACAGCAACCGGAATGGTTGTAAATGACTTTTTAGTGAATCATTTTTCCAATATTCTGGATTATAATTTCACCGCTAGAGTAGAAGAGAGTTTTGATAATATTGCTGAAGGAAATGAAGAGTGGAAGTCTATGATGAAGAACTTCTACAAAGATTTTCATCCTCATGTTCAGGATGTTGCACAAAATGCGGAAAGAGAAGTTGGGGAAAGAATTCTGGGTGAAGATCCGGAAAGCGGTAAACCTGTGAGTGTACGCTTAGGTAAATTCGGACCTATGGTGCAGATTGGTAGTGTGGAAGATGAGGAAAAGCCTCGTTTCGCCAGTTTGAGCCCGGACCAGAGCATGGAGACTCTAACTTATGAGCAGGCGATGGATCTTTTTCAATTACCAAAAACACTTGGTGAATATAAAGGGGAAAGTGTAGAGGTGAATAATGGGCGTTATGGCCCTTATGTACGCTTCGGGAAAACCTTTGTTTCTCTTGAAAAAGGAGAAGATCCTTTAAATGTTGAGTTTGACAGAGCCATGGAACTTATCAAGGAGAAAGAAAAGGCAGATGCTCCTATTTACGAATATAAGGATCATCCGGTTCAAAAAGGAGTTGGTAGATTCGGACCCTATTTGAAGTGGAATGGAATGTTCATTAATGTGAACAAGAAATATGACTTTGATAACCTTTCAGATAAAGATATCGAACAATTGATCGATGATAAGATTCAGAAGGAAAAAGATAAGTTGATTCACCACTGGGAAGATGAAGGAATTCGTGTGGAAAAAGCTCGTTGGGGAAGGTTTAATGTTATCAAAGGCAAAGCGAAGGTTGAGCTGCCTAAAACTACTAATGCTCAGGAACTGACCCTAGAAGAGGTGCAGGATATTCTGGAGAAAAGCGGGAAGACCAAGAAGAAGGCTGTCAAGAAAAAGCCGGCCAAGAAGAAAGCTGCGACCAAGAAGACGACTGCTAAAAAAACCACGGCCAAAAAGACTACTAAAAAGACATCACCCAAAAAGAAATAAAATATGGAGTTCGATTTTCTTAGTCCTGTATCAGAAAACTTACTGGATGAAATCACTCAACTGAATGCGCAAACCATTGGTGCGCAATTAAAACTCCATACATCTGAACATGGTTTACCAGACCTTGATAAGGTTAATGTAGCGATATTCGGAGTAAGAGAGAATCGCCGGGCTGTTAGAGAAGATTCAACACCCGATTTTGAGAGTTTACGCAGGCAGTTATATAGTCTGTATCCAGGAAACTGGCGTTTGAACCTGGCAGATCTGGGAGATATTCAAGAAGGAGATTCAGTTGAAGATACTTATTATGCAGTTTCGAAACTATGTGCAGATCTAATTAAACAGGATATCATTCCTGTAATTCTAGGTGGAAGTCAGGATCTGATCTATGCGCAGTATCGTGCATATGATCATCTCGATCAAATGGTGAACCTGGTAAATATCGATAGCAAATTTGATCTTGGTGATGCAGATAAACCTATTAGTAATCAGTCGTTTGTAGGAAAAATCGTCGTAGATAAGCCATATAATTTATTTAATTATTCTACGATTGGATATCAAACTTATTTTAACTCCCAGGAGGAGATAGAATTGATGGAGCGTTTGTTCTTTGAAGCTTATAGATTGGGAGAAGTGACCTCGAATATTGGTCACATGGAACCTATTATGCGGAATGCAAATCTTGTGGGTCTCGATATAAGATCTATAGACTCAGCATCTGCAAATTCAGATTACTTCAGTAGTCCGAATGGCTTTAATGGCAGGGAAATTTGTGCTTTATCACGATATGCAGGAATTAGTGATAAAGTAAGTTCATTTGGTGTTTATGAATATCAGAATGAGATGAATAAACTCACTCATACACTGGTAGCACAGATCATCTGGTATTTCATTGAAGGGGTAAATTACCGCACAAATGAGAATACAATTTCGGCCAAAAAAGATTTTATAAAATATCAGGTTCCAATAGATGATGACATACTGGTATTCTTTAAGAGTCCTGTAAGTGGGCGTTGGTGGATCGAAATTCCTTTTTTAAATTCGGTCAATAATAAATTAAAAAGGCATACGTTATTACCTTGCAGTGAAGAAGATTATCTGGAGGCTTGCAACCAGGTGATCCCTGAACGGTGGTATAAGGCCAAAAGAAAAAACGAAGTATAAAATAATAAAGTCAGGCATTATCGGTAATTGCTGTATTTTTATCGGAAATATTGTTTTTTAAAAAATATTTAGATAGGTTTACTGCCTTAAATCAAAATGTCTTAACCTAAGATAATTATGAAGAAGTATATTTCGCTCATTGCTGTTCTGGCCTTGCTTTCAAGCTGTGGTGGAGGCGATCGTGGACAGCTAGTAGGTGCGGAGGGAAAGAAGTGGAATCCGGAGAAACCTTATGGTATGACATTAATTCCTGGTGGTTCGTTCGTCATGGGTAAATCTGATGATGATATTGCCGGACAGAAGAATGCTCCTCCAAAGACCGTTACCGTACGTTCATTTTATATGGATGAGACTGAGATCACTAACTCTGAATATCGACAATTTGTGGATTGGGTAAAGGATTCTGTAGTAAGGGTGGAACTTGCTAAAATGGCTGAGTTACAAGGTGCTACTGCGGGTGATAATGGGATTGGTGAATTTGCCTTTGCAGACGCTGAAGAAGGAAATATGACTCCTTACGAAGAGTACATGTTAAATACTTATGGTCAGGGTGGTCCTTCAGAAGATTACTCGAATAGAAGGCTGAATAAAGATATCGACATTTACTGGGATACTGAAGATTATCCGGATGTATACTATGCCGAGGTAATGGATTCGATGTATATCCCAATGGATGAAGTATACAACGGTCAGAGAACTATCGATGTAAAGAAATTAAAATTCCAGTATTCTTATATGGACATTCAGTCTGCCGCTAAAAAGCAGGGTGACCGAAGTAACTATATCAAGAATGAACAAGTTTCTGTTTATCCCGATACGACAGTTTGGATTAGAGACTTTAATTACTCATACAATGAGCCTATGCATAATGACTATTTCTGGCATAGTGCATTTGATGATTACCCTGTTGTTGGTGTTTCCTGGAAGCAGGCAAGAGCATTTACTCAATGGAGAACAAAATATCATAATGACTTCCGAAGAGAAAAAGGAGATTCAAACGTACCTTCTTACAGGCTCCCAACCGAAGGTGAGTGGGAATATGCTGCTCGTGGAGGTCTGGAAGGTGGAACTTACCCATGGGGTGGTCCTTACACTCTGAACGATCGAGGTTGTTTTATGGCTAACTTTAAGCCTCTTCGAGGTGATTATGCCGCAGATCAGGCGCTTTACACAGTAGAAGCTAAGTCGTATGACCCTAATGATTACGGTTTATACAATATGGCTGGTAACGTAGGAGAATGGGTGGACTCAAGTTATGATCCAGGTTCTTACGAATATATGTCTACAATGAACCCGACCGTGAACAATCCACAGGATATGCGGAAAGTAGTGAGAGGTGGTTCATGGAAAGATGTGGCTTACTTCTTACAGGTAAGCTCAAGGGATTACGAATATATGGATTCAGCCAGAAGCTATATTGGCTTTAGGACTGTTCAGGATTATCTTGGAACAGATGTTACGCTGAATCAATCCAGCAAATAATATTAGAACTTCAACCTATCAATAAACCAACAAAAAAATTTAAAGCTTAAAGTTATGGCAAAATCAAGAGGAGCAAAACGGGTGACCAATATGGTATATGGTCTTGGTGCATCTGTAGTTATATTAGGAGCGCTATTTAAAATTATGCACTGGCCGGGTGGTAATGAAATGCTTATTGCCGGTCTAATCGTGGAAGCATTGGTGTTTGCCTACTCAGCTTTCGAACCAATTGATGATGAACTTGACTGGTCATTAGTGTATCCAGAATTAGCTGGAGGTACAGGAGCAAGAAGAGATGCAGTTGTAGTGGAGCAGAAAGAAGCTGAAGCATCTTTGTCTAAGAAACTTGATGCGATGTTGAAAGAGGCAAAATTGGATGCAGATCTAATGTCTTCTTTAGGAAATAGTATTAGAAATTTTGAAGGTGCCGCAAAAGGAATTGCCCCAACAGTTGACTCAATGGCTTCTCAAAAGAAATATAGTGAAGAATTAACTGTAGCTGCTGCTCAAATGGAAACATTGAACAGTATCTATAAAGTACAGGTTGAATCTGCTTCTAAACAGGCAGAGGTTAATCAGGCTGTTGCAGAAAATGCGGGTAAACTTAAAGCACAAATGGATTCGTTAGCAAATAATATGGCTTCTCTAAACAATGTTTACGGAGGAATGCTAACAGCTATGAATGGAAAACCAAGAGTCTAATTGAATATTCAATTAAGCGAATTATTAATTAAAATATCTAATTAGACATGGCATCCGGAAAACAATCGCCAAGGCAGAAGATGATTAACCTAATGTATTTGGTTTTCATCGCTATGATGGCACTAAATATGTCCAAAGAGGTTCTTACCGCATTTGGAATGATGAATGAAAAATTGAGTACGGCTAACGCTACTGCAGAGAATCGAAATGCTGCTTATATGGCTGGTCTTGCTGAGAAAGTAGATGAACAACCTGCAAAGTACACCTCAATTAAAGAGAACGCAGACAAGATCGACCAGTTATCAACACAACTTAACGATTACATTGAAGGGGTAAAGAATAATCTTACTGCCGATATGGAAAAGGAAGATAACGGTAAGTGGAATTATGAGGAAATGGACAAGGCTGATCAACTTGATGAAATGTTCTTCCAGAGTGGCAGAGTTTCTCCAACGGGTCAGGAATTTGTAGATCAGATCGATAATTATCGTGAGCAGGTTTCTGCAATCCTTGAAAATAAATACCCTCAACTTGCTGCAAATGTAAGAAGAGAATTCGCTACAGAAGAAGTTACAGATGGTGACGGGGTTACCAAGCCATGGCTATATTATAACTACCAGGGATTCCCTTTGATCGCTTCATTGACTAAGATGACTCAGATTCAAGCGGATGTAAAGAGTACAGAAAGTGAGATCTTGTCTCAAATGTTATCTGGACAATTACAGAGCGATGTTTCTTTAAGTAATTACCAGGCAATCGTAATTCCAGACAAACCGGCATTTTTTAGCGGTGAGGAATTCAGTGGTAAAGTGGTTCTAGGACGTTTTGATAACACTTTACAGTTCGAGAAAGTAACTATCAACGGTAAGGAAGTTGAAAATACTCAAGCGGGACAGGTGGTATTAAAGTTCCCTGCTGGAAATGTAGGTGAGCAAAAAATTACTGGTGAGCTTCAGTATCTTGAGAATGATTCTTTAAAAAGTATTGAGATCTCAGATTCTTATAATGTGATTCCGTTGCCAAATTCTGCTGTTATCTCAGCAGATAAGATGAATGTGGTATATCGTGGAGTTCAGAACCCAATGACGATTTCCATTCCTGGTGTAAGCAGTGTTAGTGCAAATGCTCCAGGGCTTAGAGCTTCTGGTGGTGCTGGAAGTTATATGATGGATGTTACTACTCTACAGGCCAGAGAAGTTACTATTAGCGTAAGCGGTGAACTTCCAGGAGGTAAGACTGTTTCAGACAGAAAAACTTTCCGAGTAAAGGATATTCCTCGACCAGTTGGAACGATTCGTGGAGAAGATGGATCTGTATCCATGCAGAGAAATTCCTTGGAAATCGCTACAGTTGGAGCTAACCTTCCAGATTTCGATTTCGATTTAAATCTTAATGTTACAGGATTTAAATTTAAGGTACCTGGTCAGCCAACGATCAACGTAAGTGGTAGTCGACTTGATGACAGAGCTAAAGCCGCTCTTAGAAGAGCTGGTAGAGGTGAATCTGTTCAGATTTATGATATTAATGCTTCCCTGCAGGGGAACTCAAGTTATAAGCTTAAGAAAGTTGCGCCAGTCGTAATTGAGCTTACAAACTAAAAATTGAATATAATGAGCTTGAAAGAAATTTTTGTTTATGGTTTTGTGATGATGATGGGTGCTTCTTCTTTCGGTCAGGCAAACATCCTGAATGCGAATAAACCTGAGGACATCGGGAAGAAATCGCAAGCTCAGGCTATGGTAGATCAGGAAGACAAACCTCTCGAATATGGGTACGTTGGAGACCGTGATATTTTATGGTCTAAAGGAACCTGGGAGATCATAGATTTGGATGAAAGAGTGAACTTTCCAATGTACTATCCAATAGATACCAATAATATTGGTTCTAGCAGAAGGTCATTGTATGATGTGCTTACTTCAGCTATCAAACAGGGGAAGATTCAAAACGTTTACGCCGATTCTTATTTTACTGAAAAACGTACTTTAAAAGATATTAGCGCTACTATTTCCAAAGTGGATACAACAGATCTCGGGATCGAACAGTATAATGCAGGGGAAGAGGTAGATGCTCAATTCATTGATCGTCGGGATCTTGGAGCTGCAGATATCGTAGAATATCATATTCGTGGGATCTGGTATTTTGATAAGCGTCTTGCAGAATTAAAGTATAGAATTCTAGGGATTGCTCCGGTAGCACCAGATGTTAACTTTATAGATTCAGGACAAACAGATTTGGTTGAGTTATTCTGGGTATGGTATCCAGATGCGCGTGAAGTTCTTCATGATGCACTGGTATTCACCGGAGGTAACACGGCGCAAACCATTACATTCGATCACTTATTGAACGCCAGGCGTTTTGATGGTGTCATCTACAAAGAAGATAATGTGCAGGGTGACCGTGAGATCGATGAGTATATCGCAGATAATGCATTTATGCAACTGTTGGAATCTCAGAGAATCAAAGAGCAAATTCGAAACTTTGAACAGGATATGTGGAGTTACTAACATCACTTTTTAATATTCAAAAGCGCTCTTCTAGGAGCGCTTTTTTTATTTTAAACTCATGGTAAATAAAAAGGTAGATTTTATAATCGTAGGGGCTGGTCTTGCTGGGCTGGCTATTAGCCGTGAACTACATTCAAGAGGCAAAAGCTTTATCACTTTTGATAACAGCTCCCAAACCTCTTCGTATGTTGCGGGAGGTATTTTTAATCCAGTTATTCTAAAGCGATTTACGCCCGCATGGAAAGCTAAAGAACAAATGGAAATTTCTATTCCATTTTACGCTGAATTGGAACAGGAACTACAGCAGAAGTTTATACGTCACTGGGATATTTATAGAAGATTTTATTCAATAGAAGAGCAAAATGACTGGTTCGTAGCTGCAGACAAACCCTTACTAGCACCTTTTCTGGATCAAAAACTGGTAAAGAATTCTAATCCTTCAGTAGAGACAGATTATGGGTTTGGACGCGTTATGCATACCGGAAACATCGATACCGAAATTATGTTAGATGCTTATCGAGATCAGCTTCAGAAGAAACAGCAATTGATCGCTGAAAAATTTGACCATGATCTTGTGAAAATGGATAGTGACTGCATAATGTACAGGGATATACATGCAAAGTATATTATTTTTTGCGAAGGATTCGGTGTCACCAAGAATCCGTTTTTCAACTATTTTCCACTACACGGGAATAAAGGTGAATATATTATTATCAAAGCACCAGAACTTAAGCTTGAATTTGCCATCAAAGCTTCAGTTTTTATAATGCCTATGGGAAATGACCTGTACAAGGTAGGAGCGACCTATAATAATCATGATAAAACTCCAGAAATAACTTCAAAAGCTAGGGAGCAACTGGAAGCTTCCTTAAAACAGGTGATCAATGTAAGTTATAAGGTAGTGGAGCAGGTGGCAGGCATACGTCCTACTTCGGGGGATAGACGTCCTGTAGTTGGAAAACACCCGGAATTTGACACTATGTATTGCTTCAACGGTTTTGGTAGTCGTGGTGTTCTAATAGCTCCTTATCTCGCGCCAAAATTGGCTGATCATATACTTGAGAATTCTACTTTAGAAAAAGAAATTGATATTGCGAGGTTTCAGAAAAGATATTTTAAAAGATACTAGGCCTTACCTGCATTCTTCTTATAACTGAAAAAGAGGTTTATCCAGATATTACGTGACAACCTCATGATCACAGGCATAAACACAATAAGGGTACCAACAATTGCAAAAAAGGAAGTTAAGAGGCTAGCACTTAGAAATACGTATGCAATAACAAAAGCCGCCACCGCAAAGGCGATTCCTAAACCGTAGCTTACATACATAGCCCCGTAAAAGAATGAAGGCTCTATTTTGTACTTCGTGCCACAATTACTACAACGTTCGTGCATTTCGTAAACCCGGTTGAGTTTATAGGGGTTTTGCTCTTTATACATGCTTTCTTCCTGACACACAGGACAGGTGCCTGTGACAATACTATAAACTTTAGTTCCTTTAAGCATGATGATCGTTTTTTTTGCAATTCAAATTTAAGCATCTTTGCACGAATTCTAAAGTTACAATAGTTACAAAATGCTCAATATTCATAATTTATCAGTATCGTTCCAGGGTGAATATCTCTTTAAAGAGGTAAGTTTTAGACTAGGTGCAGGAGATCGGGTAGGTCTTATTGGAAAGAACGGGGCTGGGAAATCCACCATGTTAAAGATCATTTCTGGAGAACAGGAATATGATACCGGGCAGATCGCTAAGGATAAAGAACTTAGAATTGGTTTTTTAAAGCAGGATCTGGAATTTGAACAGGGAAGAACAGTGATCGATGAAGCTCACCAGGCATTTGCAGAAATTAAGCAGCTGGAAGCGAAAATGGAGCATATCAATGAACAACTTGCTACCAGAACAGATTACGAAAGTGATTCCTATAGTCAATTGATTGAAGATCTAAGTGAGATCACTCACCAGTATGAGATCATTGGTGGTTATAATTATGAGGGTGAAACTGAAAAGGTATTGCAGGGACTTGGTTTCCAACGGGAAGATTTTGAGAAACTAACCCAGACTTTTTCCGGTGGATGGAGAATGCGTATTGAACTGGCTAAACTTCTACTACAGAGTAATGATATTTTGCTATTAGATGAGCCTACCAACCACCTTGATATCGAAAGTATCATCTGGCTGGAAAGTTTTCTGAATAATTATACCGGTTGTGTGATGCTGGTATCTCACGATAAAATGTTTTTGAATAATGTGACCAATAGAAGTATTGAAATCTCCCTGGGACACATCTATGATTACCGAAAGCCTTATTCTGAATTTATAGAATTCAGAAAAGAATTACGGGAGCAGCAACTTGCAGCTCAGAAGAATCAGCAGAAGGAAATTGAGAATACAGAAAAACTGATCGATAAATTTAGGGCTAAAGCCAGTAAGGCTTCCATGGCTCAATCACTTATCAAAAGGCTTGATAAAATAGATCGTATTGAAGTTGATGAAGATGATAATTCAGTAATGAGCGTAAATTTTCCGGTTTCGGTAACCCCGGGGAAGGTTGTTATTGAGGCAGAGAATCTTCAGAAGTTTTACGGAGATAAGCAGATTCTAAAAGATGTTGAACTACTTATTGAAAGACAAAGTAAGATCGCATTTGTGGGTCAGAATGGACAGGGGAAAACAACACTGGCAAAGATCATCATAGGTGAAATATCACATAAAGGAACTTTAAAACTTGGCCACAATGTACAACTTGGATACTTTGCCCAGAACCAAGCCGAATATCTAGATGGGGAAAAGACCGTGTTGGCAACTATGGAAGATGCTTCCAATGAAACAAACCGCACGAAAGTAAGAGATATGCTTGGTGCATTTCTTTTTAGAGGAGATGAAGTTGAAAAGAAAGTAAAAGTGCTTTCCGGTGGAGAAAGAAACAGGCTCGCCTTGTGTAAAATGTTGCTGGAACCATTCAATGTTCTGGTAATGGATGAGCCTACGAATCACTTAGATATAAAATCCAAGAACGTATTGAAGGATGCCTTGAAGAATTTCGAAGGTACCCTGATCATCGTTTCTCACGACAGGGACTTTTTGCAAGGACTTACAAGTAGAGTTTACGAATTTCGTGATCATAAGATCAGAGAGTATCTTGGGGATCTGGATTATTACCTTGATCAAAGAAAGATGCAGGATATGAGAGCTGTGGAGAAGTCGGATAAAGGCAGAAAAAACAAGCAGGACAAGACCAAAAATAAACAGTCTTCTTTTGAAGATCAGAAAGAGGCAAAAAGACTTAAGAACCAATTGAGCAAAGTAGAAGCAAAGATCACGAAGCTTGAAAAAGATATTAAGTCTAAAGATAAGGAGCTGGCTCAAAATTATGAGAAAACAATTACCAGAACAGATTTTTTGAATAAGTATAACGAATCAAAAAAGAAACTGGAGAATTTGATGAAGGAATGGGAAGAAATTCAATTCAGCCTGGAAGAAATTAACTAATTAGATTTTTTAATTAAACTATCAGGGCTTAATTGAGTCCAACGACTACCATGGATAAACGCAAGATCATACTTTCTCTACTGGGCGTCGTGCTCATAGTAGGTGCCATTTTTGGGGCAAAGGCTATCATAGACAGCAAAGAACAGCCTAAATCAAATATTCAGAAGACCGTAAAAACGGTATTCGTAGATACGGTTCAAAATTCTTCTATAGCTATAAAGATTCCCGCGAACGGGAACCTGGTAGCGAAAGATCGGGTAGAACTCTACGCAGAAGTTCAGGGAGTGTTTCGCTACAGTTCTCAGGATTTCAAAGCAGGACAGGCATACAAGAAAGGGCAGACGCTTTTGAAGATCGATGCAGCAGAATACGAAGCAAGTGTACAATCAGCTAAAAGTGAACTTTACAACCAGATCACGGCGATCATGCCAGATCTTAGACTGGACTACCCGGAGATCTTTCCGAAGTGGCAGGAATATTTAAATAATCTTGATGTTAACAGTTCTATCCCGCCATTGCCAGAACCAGCTAATGATAAAGAGCGTTATTTTATAAGCGGTCGAGGTATTAATTCTGCATATTTCAATATTAAAAATCTTGAGCAGCGCCTGGTAAAGTACAGGATTACTGCGCCATTTAACGGAGTTCTAACCGAAGCACTGGTTACCGAGGGAACTTTGATTCGAAACGGACAGAAACTGGGAGAATTTATAGATCCCGAGGTTTATGAACTTCAGGTTTCAATAGGAAAACAGTACGCAGATCTCTTAAAGGTTGATGAAAAAGTAAGTCTTACCGATAATAGTGGTAACAGAAGTTACGAAGGCAAAGTAAGCCGAATTAATGCAAGGATAGATCAGGCTACACAGACCGTGAATGTCTTTATCGAAGTAGCTGCCCAAGGTTTGAAGGAAGGTATGTATATGCAGGCCAATCTGGATGCAAGAAATGAAGAAAATGCGATCGAAATTGATCGAAGCTTAGTGAATGATCGTAATGAGATATTTACCGTTCAGGATTCCGTATTAAAAACCATCGAAGTGAAGCCGGTATATTTTTCAGACCGAAAAGTGGTGATTAAAGGTGTACCAGATGGGGAAGTGATCATAACCAGACAGGTTTCCGGAGCATATAATGGGATGCCGGTAAAGATTGCTGAAGAAAATAATACGGCAGATACTGCAGCTAGTTCTGATTCAAATTCTGAAAGCAAGGTACAATGAGAAGTATCATAAGTTACTTTATAAAGTACCACGTTGCGGTGAATGTGATGATCATCGCATTTGTCATATTTGGAGTTGTGGGAATGTTGCGAATGCAATCTTCCTTTTTCCCATTGATCGAATCTGAGATCATAACCATCAATGTTACCTATCCCGGAGCAGCGCCTGAAGAAATTGAGGAAGGAATTGTTCTTAAAATTGAACATAACCTCAAAGGCCTGGTGGGAGTAGACCGGGTAACTTCAGTTTCAAGAGAGAATGGTGGTAGCATCACAGTGGAAATTGATTCAGACGAAGATATTGATGTGATGCTTTCCGAAGTGAAGAACGCAGTGGATAGAGTTCCTAATTTTCCGTCGGGTATGGAGCCATTGGTGGTCGCGAAACAGGAAAATATCCGTGAAACTTTTGACTTCTTTGTTAGCGGTGAGGGAGTGGACCTTGCAACTTTAAAGCAAATAGGAAGGCAGATCGAATATGATCTAAGAGCAATGGACGGTCTTTCTCAAATTGAACTGTCTGGATTTCCTGATGAAGAGATCGAAATTGCAGTCGATGAAAATGACCTGCTGGCCTTTAATATAACTTTTACAGAAGTAGCCCAAGCTGTTGCTCAGGCCAATATACTTACCACTGGTGGTAGTATTAAAACACAGGAAGAAGATTTCCTAATTCGTGCTGATAATCGTTCTTACTACGGAAAGGAATTGAATAAGTTGGTAGTAAAGTCACAAGCTGATGGGACTACCGTTACCCTGGAAGATGTGGCTACTATTCGCGACAGGTTTTCAGAAACTCCGAATGCATCTTATATCAATGGACAAATCGCGGTAAGCGTCAATATATCTACGACTAATAATGAGGATCTTATTTCTGCTGCAGAAAAGGTTCGTAATTATGTAGAAGAATTTAACGAGAAAAATGATACGCTAAAGATCATTGTGGAAGATGACCGTAGTATCACGCTAAATCAAAGAACGCAACTGCTAATTGAGAATGGAGCGGTTGGTATTATTTTAGTGCTTCTTTTTCTCTCATTTTTTCTAAATACCAGGCTGGCATTTTGGGTAGCATTCGGGCTTCCTATTTCTTTTCTTGGAATGTTCATTTTTGCCGCGGGACTTGGGGTAACTATCAATGTACTCTCATTATTCGGGATGATTATCGTGATCGGGATCCTGGTAGATGACGGGATTGTTATTTCAGAAAATATCTACCAGCATTACGAACGAGGTAAAAAGCCGGTGCAGGCGGCCATTGATGGAACAATGGAAGTGTTACCACCGATTCTTTCCGCGATCATTACGACAATTCTTGCATTTTCCACATTCCTGTTTTTAGATAGTCGGATTGGAGAATTCTTCGGCGAAGTTAGTACCGTAGTTATTTTGACCCTGGTCGTTTCTTTGGTCGAAGCATTAATTATACTACCAGCGCACATTGCTCATTCGAGGGCTTTAGTTCGGGAAACTGAAGAAGAACAGAAAAAGAAGAAAGGCCTTTCGAGATTATTTCTGAAACTAAGGATCATCAATAAATATGGGGATCAATTGATGGCTTATCTACGGGATAAGCTATACGAACCTGTTATACGCGCTACAGTCGCACACAGGTTTCTAAGTCTCTCTATCCTGATCACACTGTTTATCCTGACAGTAGGTTCTGTAATGGGTGGTGTGGTGAACGTTACTTTATTTCCAAGTATCGCCAGCGACCGGGTAAGTATAGATCTATTGATGCCGGAAGGAACAAATCCTAAGAAGACAGATAGCATTATTTCCATGGTCGAAGATGCTGCATGGGGAGTGAGCAAAGATTTTACTGAACGCCAGACCGGAAATAAGCAGGTCGTTAAAAATATTGTTCGCAGAGTTGGACCGGGTAATAACAAAGCATCTTTGAGAGTGAATTTGTTACCGGGAGAAGAACGTGATTTTGGTTCTCCTGAAATTACCAATGCAATTCGGGACGAAGTAGGACAGGTTTACGGAGTCGAACGTTTAACCTTTGGTAGCGGTGGAAACTTTGGTGGAAAGCC
>NZ_CAJWRQ010000053.1 GCF_913046405.1 uncultured Christiangramia sp. | reverse complement strand
TAGAGATAATAAAGCGCCCCAACGAAGGTCACCGCTATTAAAACTAAAATTCCGATGGTTACAAATTTTTTCATTTCTTGATTGTATTTCTATTTACTAACTATTCAGTACGCAGAGCATCCACAGGTTTTACTTTAATGGCGTGCTGTGCAGGTATAAGGCCGGCCAGAAGACCGGAGATTATTAAAATACTAAGGGCCACGATTACCACTCCCAGATCTACGGAAGGGTTTAAGAACATCATTTCTGAAGTATCCATCTGGTCCAGTTGAAAATTGACCAGCCAGATCACCCCTGTAGCGAGAATGATCCCGCTCATTCCTGAAATGATGGTAAGAAAGATGGACTCCATCAGGATCTGCCCTCTAATAGACCATGGCGTTGCTCCAAGTGCTCTACGTACTCCAATTTCATTGGTACGCTCTTTAACTACAATGAGCATAATATTGCTAATCCCGATAATTCCCGAAAGTAAGACAAGTACTCCTACGAAATAGGCCACTGCTTTAAGAGCTACAAAAAGTCCGTTTACTTTAGAAAATTCCTCATAAAGGTCAAAATTACCTACCGCACGATCATCTTCCGGATGTATTTTATGGCGTTCCTTGACCAGGTCGATAATATCTCCCTTAAGCGCAGTAATACTATTATTATCCTTCGCGGTGATGGCCATCCAGCCTACTTTGTTCCCACGATTAAAAGCCTGGGAAAAAGCTGTGAATGGAACAAATATCTCTTTCTGACCTTCCTCGGCATCACCACCCCGACTTTTCTTTTTGTAAGTTCCAATCACCATGAAGTTCACTCCGCTAATCTTGATATAAGTTCCTAGCGGATCTTCTCCCTTATCATAAAGAGCAGCCTGCACACCGGTTCCTATAACAGCAACCTTCCTTTTCTGATCAATATCTGAATGATTCACGAACCTTCCGGAGGTTATATCCATAGGTTCCTGCTGAATGATTTCAGGATAATCTCCGTACACATTGAATGCACCGGTATTTAAGCCACGTACCACGTTATTATCACCACCAAAACCACCAAGCTGATTTCTAGGTGAAACAAACCTTAGGTCTGGCACTTCCCGCTCGATAGCCGCAACGTCTTCTACTTCAAAACTATAGAACCTTCCCTTCGGCATTCCTTTATAAGGTCTTGAAGCTACTTGTGTCCACATAAACATGGTGTTGGTTGCTATACCACCAAAACCCTGTTTTACTCCATTTTCCAATCCTTTTCCCGCAGCTAGCAGGATGACAAGTATAAATATTCCCCATAAAACTCCAAAAGCAGTCATCAGGGTTCTAAACCAATTCGAGGTTAGCGCTTCTATAATTTCATTCCAACGATCTCTACTAAACATACTATTCGTCTCTTAGTGCTACAATTGGTTTGATCCTGGCTGCTCTCCAGGCCGGGAAGAATCCCGCCAGTGCTCCTGCTATTACCAGAATAAACACCGTATTTATCGCTACCGTAAAATTCACGGTTGGGTTATAAATATACTGGGTTTCGATCATTGGTCCCACAAACTCCAGTAGTGCGAGACTAAATATGAGTCCGAGGAAACCGGCTATGGCGGTTATTAAAATCGATTCATGAAGCACCATTCCAATAATTGAAAGTGGCTGAGCTCCTAATGCTTTCCTAACACCGATTTCACGGGTTCGTTCTTTCACGATAATAAGCATGATATTACTCACCCCAACAACTCCCGCGATAATGGTACAAACACCAACACCCCAAAAGAATAATTTTATCATATCCATTAAGGTGAAAAAGCGTTTCGCATTTTCCAGTGAGTTATTTACGTAGATGGCACTATTATCATCTGGTGCAACGGTATGACGCTCCTTTAAGAACTGGTCCAGTTCTGCAGTAAATTGTGTAGAGGCAGCTACCGACTTGTCAAAATCATCTTCAGGTTTGAGCGTAAGATACATTCTGGCTATATCGTTTCCACCACCAAAAGCTTTCTGAGCAGTAGTAATAGGAATTATAGCACGGGATTCTTCACGTTCTCCCCCGGGATCGGTATAAACTCCAACAATTTTAAAGTTCACTCCGGAAACCTGCACGTATTTACCAATAGGATCTTCATCCTTAAAAAGGTCTAGCTTGATTCGCTGACCTATGACCATATTCTTTTCTGAATTATCAAGGTCTGGTATATTGATAAATCGACCTGTAGTTAGAGTGTTATTTTCCAGAACCTGGTAGCTGGGAAAACTTCCATAAACCTGGTAAGAACCAGATTCTTTCCCGTAAGTGAGCACCTGTCCCCATTGCTGATATAACGAAGCGCTTTTATCAAGTTTATCGCCGTAAAGTCTTAGGATCTGATCGTAGTCTTCATTTTTAAACTGAATACGCCTTCCCGGGTTTAATCCTTTATATTCTTTAGAGGTCATCCCTGGATATACCAACATCAAATTTGCTGCATCCTGCTCAAATTCCCGGGCAATTCCATTTCTCATTCCTTCACCAATTCCAAGCAGGATCACCAGGATAAATATTCCTGATGCTACTGAAAGTCCGGTTAAGAATGTGCGTAATTTATTTTTTCGGATGGTTTCGAAGATCTCATCCCAACGATCCAGATCAAACATTTTCTGAAGCTCTTATTTGTGAAACCAGGGTATCTTCAATGATCAAACCGTCTCTTAGATTGACGATCCTTTTTGTCATCTGGGCGATATCATTTTCATGAGTTACCACCAGTATGGTTCTTCCTTCATCATTGATCTGCTGAATGAGATCCATCACTTCATAAGAAGTTTTCGTATCAAGTGCACCTGTTGGCTCATCTGCCAGCAAGACTTTTGGATCACTCGCCAGTGCTCTTGCGATGGCAACACGCTGCTTCTGTCCACCTGAAAGTTCATTAGGTAAATGGCCAGCCCATTTAGCCAGGCCTACCTTCTCCAGGTAACTCATCGCTTTGTCCATACGTTCACCGCGAGGCAAACCCTGGTAATAAAGCGGAAGTGCTACGTTATCCAATGCAGATTTATAGCTTATCAAATTGAAAGACTGGAAGATGAAACCCAGAAATTTATTGCGATACTTCGCTGCTTGTTTCTCGCTAAGCCCCTTGATAGGCACTCCATCGAGAATGTAGGAACCTTCATCGGCTTCATCCAGCATTCCCAGAATATTAAGTAGTGTGGATTTTCCGGAACCTGAAGAGCCCATAATGGAAACGAGTTCGCCTTCAGCAACCTCGAAATTAATCCCTTTGAGCACGTGCAATGAATTCGCACCCATTTTATAGGATTTGTGAAGATTGGTAATATTGATCATGATTGATGGTTATTAAACAGAAGAACCTGTCTTCTACTTAATAAGACTATCAAAAAAATGAAATGTTACAATAATGTTAGGGAAAGTGTAATTCTTAAACTTAAGTTTACATTTAGTGAGAATCTAAACTTCTTCTTTTTCTCTTCTCTTCCAGGTGCGATATATGAAGTAACCAATCCCACCAATTAGTAAATATGGAAATATCATAAGATAGAGAATACCATCATTAATACCCTTTGCGGTACTTTGATCACCTTCACTTTCAAGCACTGCTCTACACATGGAGCATTGAGCTTCAGCAGTTTCAGGAATTAAAAGAAAGGCTGCAAATAGAATGCTTAAAATAAGTAGTTTCTTCATCCTCAGTCTCTTGATTTCACCAAATTAAAAATTTCCGAAGAGAATTAATAATACGGCATCATAAATAAAAATACCAGTACACCAGTTACGGCTACATATAACCAGATTGGGAATGTCCATCTTGCTATCTTCGAGTGCTTGTCGTATTCTCCACTCAAGCCTCTATACATTGTAAATAAAACCAGCGGCACTATGATTCCGGATAGTATGATATGGGAAACAAGAATAAAGAAATAAACATACCGTAAAACTCCTTCTCCTCCGTAAGGCACCGGTTCATTGCTGATCTTTGAAAGAACATAGCTCACCAGGAAAACTACAGATAGACCAAATGCAGCGATCATAGTATTTCTGTGTGCTAAAAACTTATCTGCCTTCATAAAGAAATATCCAACAACCAGTAAAATTGCGGTTAGAAAGTTCAGCACGCCATGAAAGAGCGGGAATGTCATCGAATCGGCTCCAAAGATGTTGTAACGCTCTGGTAATAACATAAGAACTACAACAATGGCAGGAACGGCGATAGATAGTCCTATAATAACAGGAACGGCGATCTTATCTGAAGTGTTCAGGGAAGTTTTCAAAGCAAGTTATTTATATCCTCAATTAATATTTCGATCTGCGGTTCTTCCTGATCACCAGTAACCGACTTATTTCGTTCTACTGATCCACGGTAATAAATGATTGGGTTGCCAAAATTATCCTCTCTGGACCGAATATAACCTTCCTGATCTACTAGAGCGAACCAGCCCTGATGAGCAAATCCTCCAGCTTCAGATGCATCTTCACCAGCATAAATACCGAATCCTTTATTAGCTACCTGGTAGATCTTTTCGCGATCTCCCGTGAGCAAGTTCCAGTCTGGATCCGTAATTCCATACTTATCGGCATACTCTGTGAGCACCTCTGGTGTATCATGCTCGGGATCTATGGAAAATGAAGCGATCCCAAAATTGGAAGCATCTTCAAACTCATTCTGAATCTCGACCAGATTCTTATTCATGATCGGGCAAATGGTAGGACAGGTTGTAAAAAAGAATTCTGCCACATATACTTTACCAGCGTAATCTTTATTGGTGATCGTATCGCCGTCCTGATTCACAAAACTAAATTGAGGTGCCTTTTTTCGCTCTCCGTCAATTTCAAGGTATACCAATGGGACATCGGTCTTAGTACGTTTTTTATTAGTTGTTTTATTCAGGCGATCTGCTTTAACGATCTCATTATCACTAATCCTGTCTATGATCTTCGGAATAAAAATGATCCCGAAAACCAGGATGATCAGTGAAATTCCTATATATGAGTAATTTTTCATTAGATCTTATCGTTTCGATTGTTACGCTTTAAAGCCAGACGATATTCAGCAAGAATAACCTTTACATCATCATTCATCTTGTTATTGAGCTCTGCTACATCCCGCGAATCATACCCATAAAGTTCACCGGTATCTTCATCGTCATCACGGCCACGAAGATTACGATCTTTATCTACGATGTAAACATATGGCGTGTATTGATCCTGATCGAGTTTATGCGGACTGGCAAAACTTTCAAAGACTGTTTCTATCTCTTCGGAAGTTGCATAAGCTATTTTCCATTTTGAAGATTCACTAATCTTTTTAAATTCTTCAATAAAGTTCCCTGTATCTTCTTTAGTTTCCGAAGGAAGAATTAGAACGAATTGAAAATCGTCGAAGTCGTAATATTTTTCAAGAATCTTTTTATCGAGATTGAAGGTATTGCCTTTGATCTTTTCGAGATCTGATCCAAAGAAGGCGACCACTGTGATATGCTCATCGAAACTGAGCACACTATCGGTATTGGTTTCCATTCCAGAGATATCTGTTACATTTTCTGTAAGAACAGGTAACCTGGCGAAGTTGTTCTTGCCAGAAGCAAAGAACAAATATGCGGTAATTGGAAGGGCGAATAAGATACCGAGAACTAGAAACTTCTTCATAGCAATGAGATGCTTTACAGACGGGTACAAAAATAAAAAGACGGTTTTATAAAACCGCCTTTTCCAATGCTTTTAACTTTTGTTAGAAGTCCCAGGCTACATGCCCGCTCTTATATACTTCGTAGATATATCCACCTTCAGTAAGAAGGATAAAAATAAGGTAAGATATAAGGAAAATAGACGTCCATACGATCGCTCTTCTCAGCCCTTTAGTTTCATGTTCGAGGTGCATAAAAGACCAGGCAATATAATACGCTTTATAGATCGTAAGAATGATAAAAATCCAGTTAAGTAACCTCATTCCTAAAAACATAGTGTCTGTTAGAAAAGCAGGCTTAATAATTCCAAGAATTACTTCTGCGATTGTTACTACTGAAAGTATTGCGAAAACAAACCAGATCCTTTTAGTTGCAGATCCCTCATGTGTTGTATCGTGAGCCATAATAATTTATTTCAGAATTAAACCAGGTAAAAGAATGTAAATACAAATACCCAAACTAAGTCTACAAAGTGCCAGTAAAGACCAACTTTTTCAACCATCTCGTAACTTCCTCTTCGCTCGTAAGTTCCAATAACCACATTAAAGAAGATGATAATGTTGATAATGATCCCGGAAAGTACGTGAAAACCGTGAAAACCAGTAATGAAGAAGAAAAAGTCTGCAAATAATGGTGGTCCATACTCATTTTGAGTAAGGTTAGCACCTTCTACAGTCCCAACAGCTTCAGCATCCAGCTTAGCCAGAGACTCATCTCTGCTTAAGATGGTTTTCTCGTTATCTTCGGTAAATGTTTGTGTTCTAATTAGAAGATCTTCATTCGCTACAAAACCAGCTTTAATCTCATCAAGTGAATAGGTTGGTAGCTCAGCTCCAGAATCAAACCAGATCCCGTTGTTCGCTTCATGCTCTACTCTATCGCCTTCAATTGGAACTGCGATCTCAGATAATGCTACACGATGACCTTCACCATCTACGAATTGAAGGATGTTACCTCCTTTGGTAGTTACAGCTCCGTATTCTCCACTAATAAAATTCTTCCACTCCCAGGCTTGTGATCCCACGAATATAATTCCACCAATAATGGTAAGAAACATATATAGCGTAACCTTAGCTTTCTTCATATGATGCCCAGCATCTACGGCAAGTACCATAGTTACCGAAGAAAATATTAAAATGAACGTCATCAACGCCACATAATACATTGGAGCATCTACTCCATGCAAGAACGGGAAGTGATTGAAAACCTCATCCGCAATTGGCCAGGAATCAATAAATTTAAAGCGTGAAAAACCATAAGCGGCAAGAAACCCTGAAAATGTTAAAGCATCAGATAGGATGAAGAACCACATCATCATCTTACCGTAACTTGCTTTTAGTGGATCATTACCACCACCCCAGGTTTTTCCTTCAGTGCCTGTTCTAACAACAGTAGCCTCCATAGAAGTGTTTTAATGTTAAAGGATGCGCAAAAATACGCAATTTTATTATTTAAAGAAATATAAAAAGATAATCAGGTAAATCCACAGAAAATCAACAAAGTGCCAGAAAGTTGCACCAAGCTCAAATCCAAGCATTTGACCTGCATTATAACGTTGTTTAAAATGGTTATAAATTAACACTAAAAGCACTATCAATCCTATCGCCAGGTGGGCTAAATGCGCCAGCACCAGTACATAGATAAAAGATGTTGTGATCGTACTCTCACTACCGGTAAAATAATAACCGGATTGCACTATTTCTGTAAAGCTATAGAACTGGAAAACCACGAATAGAATTGCCAGAATCAGCGTTCCAATTAAGAAAGCCGAAGCATTTCTACGATTACCAGATTTTATTGCTTGTTTCGATAACCAGAGGGTGATACTACTTCCTACGATCACCAGTGTGCTCCAGAGGAATGAAACTGGAAGTTCAAAGTCGGTTAGCCAGTCTGGCCTGTTTTTACTCACTACATAAGCACTGGTAAGTCCTGCAAAGGTCATTACCATACTTATGATCCCGAACCAAAGCATCATCTTCTTTGCACGGGCCTGTTTCATTTCGTCTGATCCCTGTGTTAAATCCATTGTCTAATAAATTTATCGAGTACATATACAATTTGCAGCAACGTGATATAGGACACACTTGCAAACATTAATTTTTTTGCCGCTTCAGCAGTTTTCTCTTTGAAAAGTCTAATCGCGTAATACATCATTCCAAGTCCCAGCAGTAAAATTATGACACCAGAAACCGGAGTTAAATACAACTTACCGGTAACCCCGAAAACCGGAATTAACGAAACCATGATCGTCCAGCAGGTATATAATATAATCTGGACTGCTGTTCCGCGATCACGTTTTCCAGTAGGAAGCATAAAGAATCCACCTTTCTTATAATCATCAAACAACCACCAACCAATTGCCCAGAAATGCGGGAACTGCCAGAAGAACTGTATCATAAACAAAGTACCTGGCTCTATACTGAAACTTCCTGATGCCGCCACCCAGCCTAACATAAACGGGATAGCTCCTGGAAATGCTCCAACAAATACCGCCAAAGGCGTTTTTGTTTTCAATGGTGTATAAAGACTCACATACATGAAGATGCTTATCGCACCGAACATTGCGGTCTTTGGATTGATCACATATAAAACGATCAATCCCAGAACAGTAAAAATACTTGCGATCGTGAATGCTGTGGTCACAGACATTCTTCCTGCTGGCAGCGGACGGTTTTTCGTACGGTCCATAAGGCTGTCCAGGTTTCTTTCAATGATCTGGTTATAAGCATTACTTGCTCCCACCATGAGATAACCACCAATGGCAAGCAAAGTAACAGTCACAAAATCTATGGAATCGGCACCTAAAAAATAACCCGCCACAGAGGAGAAAACCACACTAATGGCCAGCCTCATCTTAGTAATTTCCTTAAAATCTGAGAGTATGGAAGCGTTGGGATTATGTACGCGAGTATTGCTCAAAAAAGCTTTTTTTTAACTTGTGCAAAGATACTCCTTAATTAGGTTTTGGCAAGGCAGGCAATGTGTTAATTTTCAGGGACAAAAAAGACTAGTAATCAAAATACCAGTTGAAAATATCTGTGCGCAATCCAAAGTTGATCCAGGTCGTGGAAATTTCAGAATTTAAAGAAGTATTCACCTGGGGATTGAAGTCCCTGTAAATGAAACTTGCAAACAGTTTTAAGTTCGTAGTTGGATTCACGATATAACCTGCTTCCAATTCAGAATAAAATGAGTTCGTAGTATTTCCCTGCCCTATTTCTACCCCGGTTTCGAATGGTCGGGCCTCTTCACTCCTGTAAAGATCCTGACCATAATAGGCGCCATCTTCAGAAAAATCAAAACCGCGCTTTCCTAAAATCAGTTTCGCGCTACCATAATACCGATCTTTTCTATAGCGTGCGATCCCCACAAACTCTCGAAAATTCGCACCCCATAAATGAGACATGGACTGGTTGTTATGTGCATAGTTTAGCGTGATGGAATTATGAGAATAAGTATATGGGCGCACCTGGTTAAATTCAGCCTGCAGGTACAGATCATCTACTTTAAAAGCATTGAAGTACTTTAAACCAATTTGAAAACCTAGTTTATTCTTCCAGCTTCCTTCGCCTCCAAAAACATCAGTTGAAGAAAATTCATCAATTAACCACTGCCCATACGTGTACATCTGGTTCGATATCTTATATTTTCCTGTGAGTCCAATAATGGCATTTCCACCATCGGCTCCAGTAGCGAATTCTATTGCACGATAAAAGATCACAGGATTCAAATAATTCAAATCAAAACCACGATCGTTGTCATTCTCCCACATAACCGACTCAAAGAATCCAAGATTAAGACGATTGGTAAGATTCAGACTCAAATAATGATTTGCGATATATTTTGTTCTGAAGGAGCCGCTATTGGTAACTTCCGGACGCACATCTCTTAGAGACATCCAGGTATTTGTATATTTTATCTTCCAGAACTTGGTATTCAGCTTCAAATAAGGATAAGGAGATGGATTGTCGCTTAACAAAAGGGAACGATACCCATCACCAATAAAGTTGTTCCCATGACCAAACTGGATATTTATGAATTCTGAAGGAGTAAAGGATAAGTAACCTTCTGCAACCGGGTAGTCATACCCATCATTCATAAAAGATTTAGCTATTCCTCTTCCTGGTACGATCGCTGGGTCACCTCCGGCAGGACGAATAGATTCAGCAAAATCATTATAATATTTGGCAAATCTTCCCTGACTCTCGTAGATGACTGAATAAAAATTGAACTTTTTACCTAAACCTCCCTGGATAATAAATTCCCGGGTATTGTTATAGGTAAATTCATGTTCGGTCTGCTCAAAATCCTTTCCTATCTGCAAGTCAAATCCAGGATCTATCGTAAACCAGTAATCATCTGTCTGAAACCTAACCAGGTGCTCATTCCAAAGTTTTCGCCCTGCATATGTACTTCGATTCTGCAGCATTTCCTGTCTTTCAGCTTCAAAATCATAGTATTTGTTGACCTCTGTAAACATTAGTGGTTTTGAAGCCGAATGAGAATTGAGACCTATCTGGTTGATCTCAGCATCAAACCGACTATAATATTCATGGGAAAGTGGGATATTGATCTGACTGCTATATCGTGGCTGAGTAAAATCATCAGACTTTATTCTCTCATATTCTTCAAGAATATTGGTTTCCTGGGACTCTTTCTCCTGGGCCACTACCTGGCTGTTCTTTTCTTCGGAAATATCTTCGACCGGATACAAGTTTGAATTGGAGCCGAGCGGTAATTGCAATGGCATCTTAAACTGCATATGAATCGCTCTGCCGTTGTAGGTAGCAGGTTTTAACTGCGGCAGACTTGCAAATACTCTTCTCACTTCTGTTTTTAGTTCTTCGTAGGCAGCATCCAGATAGATCACCTGGAAAAGTCCATCTTCATCAACTTCAAAAACTATAGTGATCTTACCAGTATAGTTTTCCTGCATTAGAGATTCCGGCAGCTTGAAATTATCTTTGAAACTTGTAAGGAAGGTATTCTTAAAACAGCTTTCCTGATTTGCGTAAGTAACATTGGAGCATTCTTCAAATTCGGGATAGATTTCAGAAACTGTACTCGAATCCTGAGCTGGAACACTTAGACATAAAAATGTAAAAACAAGAAGCAGGCAGTACTTCATAGGTAAGTAGCAGGTTAATTGGTGCTGTAATATACATAAAACAGAAGTATCCCAAAATAAAAAATCCCGGACAGAGCCGGGATATATATGATATTGAGTTTATTCTTAATCCTGTACTTTAAAAGCAATTGGAAGGGAGTACATAACACCTACCGGCTTTCCACGCTGCTTACCAGGCTTCATTTTAGGAAGACTGTTAATTACTCTAGCAGCTTCTTTCTCAAGTCTAGGGTGCGGAGCACGAGCTCTAACCTGACCAATATTACCTTTTTCATCAATTCTAAACTGAACGATTACACGGTTAATACCAGAAAGTCCTAACTCAGAACCAAGATCTGTATCAAACTCCTTGTTCACATACTTACTGATCTTTTCACTCATACAAGCTTTACGCTCGTTATTATTCTTTAGATTTTCACATCCAGGGAAGATCGGCACATCTTCAATAACCGCGAACGGTACATCAGCTACCTCTTCTTCTTCAACAGCCTCAACAACTTCCTCTACCTCTACGATCTCATCAAGATTGGTCTCTGTAGACTGGATCTCATCCTCTTCTACTTCTTCCTCATCCTCTACAACCTCGATAACTTCCGGTGCCGGTGGTGGCGGTGGAGGTGGTGGAGGTGTGTTCATCATTTCTGTAATTGGCACATCCTCTTCATCAAGTTCGTCCATATTTAACTGCCCGATATCTACAGCTTCAGGATCATATGTCTTCCACTCTATTGCCTGCCAGGTAATTAGCAGAACAAGAATAAGACCTAGCTGCAAATAAAGAGTTCTGTTTCTATTTAAATCAGCTTTTGGATTTTTCTTAGGTTCCATAATGCGTTTAGTTGTTAAGGGTTGCTAAAATAAAGATTTTTTCTAAAAAACTAAATTAATCTGATAGAATAAGTAATTAATCTACCGCTAATTTTCAGTTTAAGCTCAAAACTATTGAACTTTAAACCGTATCGGGATGGCATATGAGACCGGCACTGCCTTCCCTCTTTGCTTCCCGGGTTTCATTCTAGGCAGTTTCGAGATCACCCGTTTAGCTTCTTCTTCAAGCTTAGGATGAGGAGCACGCGCCTGTACCTGCTCGATCTCGCCCTGAGTATTTACTACGAACAAAACGGTCACCAGGTTCATTCCTGTTAGTCCTAATTTCTCTCCAAGTCTGGTATCAAATTCTTTCCCAACGAACCTGCTAATTTTTTCACTCATGCAGCTCTTTCTGTCTGCATTATTATCCAGATCCTCACAGCCTGGAAATAAAGGAACATCTTCAATAAATTTAAATGGGACAGTTTCAACCTCTTCATCAGGCTCTGCATCTATAATATCTTCAGGTTCCACGAAATCATCCAGATTGATTTCTGTAGGAGCTATTTCATCCTCCTCTACATCTGCATCGTCTGGAGCGATTGTAATTTCTGGCGGATCTACGGGTGGCGGAGGTGGCGGTGGTGTTTGATCGTGTATGGTAACGGGCACATCTTCCTCCTGCAGGTCGTCTATTGCAATAGTTTCACGACTTGCCTGCTCGGGATCGTAGGATTTCCACTGGAATGCCTGCAGGGTAATAAATAAAGTAACAATGAGTCCAATTTGGAGAAAAAGGACCCAGCTCCGACGAAGATCGGCTTTCGGATTTTTTTTCGGTTTCATAAAAAGCGAGGTTAATAAAGGTTAATTACAAAGAATACCTGCTTTTCAACTTTTTAATGGTGGGCGCCATTACCAGGAAAAAGATGACTGCAAGCAATACACCAGTTGAATTTGCCAGGCCATCCCACCAATCGGGTGTCCTGTAACTGGTTAGAGTTCCCTGTAGAACCTCAATTAACATACCAAATAGAAAACATGCGATAGCAACCCAGTAGAGATTAGGGCGATAACGCGTAAAATCGGTGCTTTTCAGAATAAAAAATAGTTTCCACAAAATACATAAAAACAAATATGCTCCGGCATGGAGCATTTTGTCTGTAGGATCGAAACCACCTACACTTACTTTGAAGTTCATCACGATCAAAGAAAAGTACGTGATGGCACCTGTATAAAGAAGCGCTAAAATTAAAACTAATTTATGCACCTACTACTTCCTGATATTCTTCGGCAGAAAGAAGACCTTCAACTTCAGAAGCGTCTGATAGTTTTATCTTGATCATCCATCCATCACCGTAAGGATCATTATTTACTTTTTCCGGCTCATCTTCAAGACTATCATTAAACTCAATGATCTCTCCTGAAACTGGCATGTAAAGATCTGAAACGGTTTTTACAGCTTCTACGGTTCCAAAAACCTCTTCTTTTTCAAGGGTTTCATCCAGAGTTTCTACCTCAACATATACGATATCCCCAAGCTCACCCTGGGCAAAATCTGTAACTCCGATAGTCGCAGTGTCTCCTTCAATTTTAACCCACTCGTGGTCTTTTGTGTACTTTAATTCTTGTGGAATATTCATGTGCTAGTTTTATCTTATGGCAAAGTTAATTTTTTCGCTGAATTGTTCAAATATGGCTTCGTTAATTTCCGAAATTATAGATCAGGGTAAAACCAGATCGAATGGTTGTTTGTGGAAATGCCGTTGAAACTGCATATTCCGAGAATGTATGATCATAATAGAACCTCGCCGTCAGGTTCCTGGTAAATGCATAATCTGCCTTGAAATTGATGGACCAGATATCCTGTCCCGAGATCGTCTGGTTATTGGCTAGATCAAGATACCTTACGATGGTGCGGTTCTTACGATAACTAACATCGGTCCTAAAATTAAGATCACTGCTAAGCACTCTTCTTCTTCCTCCAAGTGCCGTCGCGATTTTTAGATCTCTCAATCTGTATCCAAGTCCAAGAGTATATTCATTTCCACTGTATTCTGTAAGCAGGTTATTATCAAAACTGAAAGCAAGCGAGCGATCTTTCTCCATCTTCGCCATGATCTGTATACTGTTCTTGGTTTCAAAATCGATAAGCGCAAGCGGAGTAAATAATTCTGTCAACACCAGGTTTGAGAATAGAACAGGATTCTTGAAATCACCTGCCTGGTTCAATGCCTCAGGATCTGCAGGGTCATAATCCAGATTTGTCTGGTATTGGTTCAATGTATAATCTGCGCGATATCCATGGTTTATGGAAAATCTTCGGAACTTATCCCGGAACCATTCAAAACGCATCAATCCTGTATACTTAAGATTCCAGTTTGGAATAGGCACATTTCTAAAAGCTCCCAATTGCACACTTCCTGCATCCTTTCCAGAATAAGCCGCGATAAATGCTGGTAACAATACTGCCTGATTCGTTTTTCCTATACCTCTTGGAAAACCTTCTTCATCCACATCTGTAGGATCCAAACCACGTTCGCTGGCAATTCTTCTGGCAACCTCAATTCTGTTCGTCCTGAAATTCTGAAATGCTTCAGAACTGGCTTCATTAGACTGCTGGAAACTTGTCGCGATCAATAATGTTGAAATATTGAAGTTTCCGTAGGTATAAGGAGTAAGCGATTGATAATCCATACTCACAGGATCTACACGATAATTTTCAGAATAATTCTCGGCTTCGTTCTTTCTCCCGGTAAGTTCAATGGTAAGATCTGGTATAAAACCGAAACCTGCCTGGTAATCCAGCTGCTCATTTTTCACTGCGGAAAATTGCTGATTGAAATTCTGGAACAACGTGAGCCATCCTCTTTCTGCCGCCATTTGCCTGATATCATCCTGGAAACCAAAAGTAAATCCAGCGGTTGGCCTGAAAGTTCCCATAAAGCCGACACTTTCTGTATAACCTGGAAGAAATATTCCGCGGCTATTGCGATAATTAACCTGGAGAGTTTTCAATCCTGTCGCGATCCCGATAAGCGTATTGTATCCTTTATTGGTTTTTGGCTTAGATTTTTCCTCTACCTGTTCATCATCTTCAGAAGGTGGACCAAGTGTTGGAATGCCTCTGCTTCGTTCCTGAATAGTTTTCCCGCCACTATTGTTCTTCTTCTGAACCAGTCCTACATAATTGTAAAGATCCTGAAGATTTAAACTGGCATTGATCTGGTGCGTATTGGAATTCTGAACGCTGTTTCCTATCTCTGGAATATCTTCCAATTGCTGAAAACGCTGAGATCCTCGTTGCCACTGAAAGTCTCCGGTATAAGAATAGGTGGCGTTCACGAACTTTAAGACTGGAATCTTTTCAAAAGGCAGGTCGTAATTCACCTGAAGTGTCTGAATATGCTGATTTGGCTCTCCAATATTAAAAAAGTCATCCCATACTCCTATAGAATCATCAGCAAAACCTTCATCATCTATATAATTTCTTATGATCCTGTTATTGCTGGCGTTAAATGCGAAACTCAAAGACCTGGTCAAATTATAATTGATTCCATACTGCCAGTCGAACAGGAAGTTACGTTGGTATAGGGTTGGTATTCCTATATCGCTATCGCTTAGATCCAGAGAACGGAACTTTTGCTGATTATACTGCCGGAAGATATTGGAACTCGCATTGATGTTTGTTGGCAGGTAATTAATATTGAAATCTCTGAAAATGGCGAAATAATCACTACTGTCCAGAACTGCCAGATTCTTTAAAGGTTCCAGACTTTTTTGCGGAAAACTAAATTCATAAGTTCCACCCACTCTAACACTTTGATCGATACTTTCCTCAATCTCAAAATCCCGATGGTCTACCTGATTATAGGAAGTAGCAAATGCAAAATTCTCAATATCATAAGGCATGGGCGTTCGCTCCCCGGTACGCTCCTTTCTTAGCCCAATTACATTTATGCTCTGCCTTTTGGTATAGGATTGAGATTGCTTTTCTACCGCATCCCTCTGTGCCGGGTCTTCGATATTATCCAGTCTAGTATCCAACTCCACATCCAGAAATTCCTGGTCGTATTTTGGCGTGATCAACTCCTCTCCTCGGCTATAGTTCACAGGTATTTTCACTCCCCATTTCTGCGGAAGCAACTGCCCCATATTGAGATTGGTTACAACATCATATTGTTGAAGATCTTCCCTGCTTCGCTGGTTTGGTCCCTGTCCTAAAGCTCCAAATCCTACCGTGCTTCTACGTCCTGTAGCTGAAATATTGGCGAAATCTGCAAGATTACTATCCATGCTTACCACTCCGGCCCAGCCACCTTCATTCTTAAGGTCTGAAAGTCTTAATTCATTAAACCATACTTCTCCGCAAAGATCGGTAACCCCATCTTCCCTGGTTCCATTTTTTACTCCAACCATCAGTAACCTGATGTTTCCAAAACTTGGATTTCCTTTTACTCCAATACGCAATCTACCCATATCATAAGGAGCTTCAGCATCTACTTCCTGAAGATCTTCAGTAAAGAAATTCAAGTCGGTTGAATTCAACATTGGATCTCCCAGCACTGAAGTTTTTACCTGCTGTAGTAAATCCAGTTCCAGGTCCATTCGGTTCACTTCAGGCCAGATCTCTTCCGCAGTAGAAGCACCAAAAAGTGTTGGCGATAAGGGTATTTCTACCTGGTAGAAGTTGTCACTAAAATCTGTTCCCATTCTAACAAACGCGACCAGCTGCCCATCTTTAAGCGGTTGGCGGTTAATTACAGATTCCGCATGCAGGAACATTTCAAGATTCTTATACTGTCGCATATCGATCTGGAAATTCTTGTAAACTGCCCGGGCATCCTGAGGTTCCAGATCACAAACACTTAAAGAAAGTGATTGTTCGTTTTGACGCAAACTGGTATTATTTTGATACAGCTGTTCTCTTTGAACACCTGGAGGCAATCGGTATGGAATAGGCTGCCTGTTCTCATTTTCTTCAATATTCACAGCATTTACTTCAAAGGAAGTATTTGGGTTCTCCAGTTGCCCGGAATCCTCGAATAAGCTTTGGTTATACCTTCTGTAGTCTCCGCGAACAAGATCCATAGTTCCAAATCTAAGAATGGTTTCGTCCTGGAAGTCGCTAAGGAACATTCTGATAAATCGAATGGATCTAAAATCTGCGATGCCTCCAATGGCATTGGTAGGTTCAAAAATTGGCACTTTAAACTGTACCCAACGTACTGGCAAATCCTGACCGTTTCGAAGTGTGGTCGTTAATTCCTTAACATCAGTAATGTACTGGTTATTATCAATATTCATCCCCCTGAAAAAAGGGATCTTATATTCAAAATAACTATTGATGGTGTTCATCGTGTTATCCCGGTTGATGTCTTCAGTAGTAGGCAGTGTGGTATTCCCGCGATTGGTATCGGAAACATCTGTTGGCGAGTTGCCTTCAGTTCCATTATAATCCAGGTATCGATCTAAAACACTGCCATCCCGATTCAGGAAATACTCGTAATTATCTGCGGAAGGATCGGCGAGGTTTCCAAAATCCGGGAATTTTAAGGCTTCTTCAGCATCAAGCAATCCGTCAAAACCTGCATCCTGCAGCGTCCTTCCGTCCCCTTCAGAATCAAATGCATACACCAGTGAATTATCTGCCGGAGTATTTCCAAATGCAGAGGTGATCACATTGGCTTCACCTTCACCTTCGGGTAACCCGTTTTCGTATTGCTTTCGTCCATCCTTCAATACATCTTCAGAAATATTACCAAGGTTAAAGTTTATGAGTCCGTCGCTTTTGCTCGCATTTTCAGCATAGATATAAGGATCCATTACCCAGAACTGGATATACTCCACATTCGTTTGTTCGAAATTGGTCGTATTGATAGGACGGGTGATTCCGGCGAAATTATTCCCAGGTACAGGCAGCGTATTCCCACCAGCTGCTGCAGGATTATAATTATAAGGCCCACGAACTGAAGGATCATAATTCACATCCATCGTATAAACCACTTGCGGCTGACCCTGAACTACATCTGTATTTGGAAAGATCTCATTTAGCGCAACCCGTCTGGTCGCATAACTCGAAATATCTGAATCGCTGATCCCATCTGGACGGTTATTGCTATAGAAAATAGGATCTATGGTATACCAGCTCATTTTTGCTCTTCTATAGCCAACACTTAGGTCTCCGTTCGCAAGTTCTCCACCAAACCCAACCGGAACACTGGACAATTCCCATGCTAAAGGATTGTTGATATCAATTGCAGTTTGTGCAGCTTCGAAATCATCTATATAGGTAGTCGCCTCACCATTAAAATCATTCGAATTAGGAGATCCCGGCAGCAAATAAGCAAATTCTCCACGTACAGATACATTGGACATAACGTCTGTATCAATATTTGGAAGTTTATTTACCAGCCTGGTTAAAAATGGAACTTCTGTACTATAATTCAGGTTTAAACCAAGAATTGTATTGTTAATTGGCTCGTAGCTGTAATTCGCTTTTTGAGTTAACGGGCGTTCTTTAAGATTAATAAATGTACCACCAATAAGAAAATTTTCATTGAATTGATGTTCTACGTTAAGCCCGGTAAATCGTTTAGTTTGCTGACCGAATAAGGCATTGTTTTCAGTATTTACCTGGATTGGAATATTGGAAGCAAGCAAACCTTCATCAAGTATCTGTACTCTTCCCAGTTCGTAATTCACTACGTAATCCACTCCTTCCTGAAGGATTCTCCCTCCAGCAGTTACAGTAACCGATCCCGGTGGTAAGTTGAATCCAATTGGAATACCTTCTACCTCAGCCGACTTATATCTACCCTTTAACTGGAATTTGTTCTTATCTGCCTCTTCCTGCTCTGCCTGGGTTTTCGTAGTGCGATACATGGCACGAAAAACATACTTTTCCTGGTTTGCATTCCAGGTTTCCGGGATATTATAATCTTCACTACCGGCATTTGGATTCTCATCCAGTTTTCGGAAAAGGTGTTCCCCGAAAGGTTCTACCGTAGTAAAGATGATATTACCATTTTGGGGATCGATGGTAATTTGCTGTACATAATCAAAGAACCCATCCCCGTCGTTGATTGGGTCATTATTGGTATTCAATTCATCCAGCCTGAAAACCCGCAATAATGGAGTTTCATTAACATCTGCAGGCAGCGTGGTTCCTTCAACAGGTTTGATATAGTTTAAGGGCTGAGGATCTGTATACAGAATATTCATTCTAAAATCTTCACGTTCCAGCTGGTACGCATTAAGACTGTAGATGTTTTTCATCATCAAATCCCAGATAGGCTCCTGAACATTGGTGATCGTACTTTTAAGCAACTTCACCACAAGATTCTGACTAGCCCTGGAATTGGTTCCGGTTGTTGGTTCCTCAGTTCCGGGATCGTTTGTAGCATTCACTCCGTCATTCGCAAATTCTCCAACCTGGAAAACCTCGCCATTGATCGTATACTGAAATGCAACCCCAAGCACCTCATCATTACTTAAACGTTGATTCAAACTTATATATCCAAGCTGGGTGTTAACGGTATATTCTGAAGGTTTTAGTTGTCGCGCATTTTCCAGTTTTGCATAGTCGGTTCCTTCGGAAACTGTTACTGTTCCAAATCCCTGGTCTACAGTAGCGATATCCCTGATAGCCTGATTCAGGATAGATTCACCATTGCCATTTATTCCGAAGGGATTAAAGTCATTTACAAGGTTATCTGGAAAAGCTCCTGCTGGCTGATTGAAAAATCCGCCCGGCGGTGTATCCAGTCCAATATTTCCGGGAACATTGGATTCTCCAAGATCCTGGATCGCTACGATATTTCGTGTATCCTGGATATTCTGGATATTGTTGGTTCTGTTCGTGACCCAAACCTGTATCCTCTTGATCTGAATATTGGTATTGATAAACGGATAATTTCTTAGCGCTTGGTCGTAAGTATCGCGGAAGTAGTGCGCCAGGAAAAAGTGCCGGTCGGCATCGTAATCAAGAGCAAATTTGGCAAATTCTTCTACGGTTGCTCCACCTTCCACATTAACTGTACGTCGCTCCGACTTCTGTTCTGAAAATACTCCGGTGATCCTTGTTTTCCCAAACTGCAGTTCGGTTTTAAAACCAAAAAGACTTTGCGCACCCTGAATAAGTGCATTATTCAGAGGCATATTAACGTTACCTACTTCAATTTTTTGAACGATATCATCCTCATTTGGCGTATACTCCAGTTTCAGCTGATTTTGAAAATCGAAAGTTGATTCGGTATCATAATTCGCGGTAACCTGAAGACGCTCTCCAATTTGCCCAAGCATGGAAAGACTAATCCGCTGGTCAAAATCAAAAGATAAATTGCTTCTGTTCCTTGGAGAAAATGCCGGGTTATCCTGTTTGGTATAGAGAAGTCCAAGATCTATTTCTACCGATCCCTGCGGAACGATATTGATCTCAGATCCGCCGAAAATACTTTCAAATAAATTGTTGTTGACGTAGAAATCTGGCAATAAATCC
>NZ_CAJWRQ010000052.1 GCF_913046405.1 uncultured Christiangramia sp. | reverse complement strand
CGATGACCTTTTGGCTGCCAGCCAAACGCTCTAGCCAGCTGAGCTAATCCCCCATAGCGGAGCAAATGTAATGATTTTTCATAAATATGAAAATGTTTATTTTATTAGTACCAAATGATCAAAAGAGCTAAAAATAGCGACCTCCGGGAGATCAAAAAACTAACTGAAGCCTGTGCCCAAGCGATGATCGAACAGGGAATCTATCAATGGAATGAATACTATCCTTCCATCGAAAAACTACAGGCCGATATTGAAAAACAGGAACTATTCAAGTTAGTTTCAAATGATGAAATTCTAGGCATCATTGTCCTGACTCCAGTGAAGGACGAGGAGTATGAATCTATCAATTGGTTGAGCAAAACAGAGAATAACCTTTATGTTCACAGGCTGGCTACACATCCTGAACATTGGGGTTCTGGATTAGGACAACAGTTAATGAACTTTGCCGAAAACCTTGCCAGAAAAGAGAATTATGAGTCGGTAAGACTTGATACCTTCAGTTTAAATAAGCGGAATCATAAATTTTACGAAGCCCGAAGATACCAGCGATTGGGTAGTATTTATTTTCCGAAGCAAAGCGAAGCTCCTTTTTATTGTTACGAGTTGCTTTTGTAATATAAAGGCTTCTATATTTGCTAAATATGGTCTCAAAACCGGAAAATTCTGTAAGTTTTGGTAATATTAATAAGATCGCGATCCCGGCGATCATAGCAGGGATCGCAGAACCTTTAATTTCACTAACCGATATTGCAATTATTGGAAATGTAGAAGAAAACTCCATAGAAGCACTGGCCGCAGCAGGAATTGTAGGTTCCTTTCTTTCTGCTATCATCTGGATCGTAGCGCAAACCAAAACTGCCATTTCAGCAACCGTATCTCAGCATCTGGGAGCAAATCGGTTACATGCTGTCAAGACTCTAATTCCCCAAACCATTCTTTTTAATTTTCTGTTTAGCCTGGTAATTTATGCTACCACGGCGATCTTTGCTGAAGCAATCTTCAGCGCGTATAATGCGGATGGTCTTATTCTACAATATTCTGAAAGTTACTATAAAATCAGGGCACTTGGATATCCACTAACACTGGTAACCTTCGCGATCTTTGGCGTTTTTCGAGGTTTACAGAACACCTTCTGGGCAATGAAATGCAGTCTAACCGGAGCGGTGGTAAATATAGTTCTGGACTATATTCTGGTTTATGGAATTGATGGCCTTGTACCGGCTATGCATCTTGAGGGTGCTGCGTATGCCAGTCTTGCTGCGCAGGCGACTATGCTTATCATGGCTCTCTGGTTTTATTTCAGGAAAACACCATTTCATTTGAAGTTGAGTCTAAAGATCAATCCGCAGATGAAACCTTTATTGCTTATGGCAGCAAACCTGTTCATAAGAACTGCTGCTCTTAATTTTGCGATCTATCTGGCCAACGCTTATGCGACAGATTATGGTAAGAACTATATCGCAGCCCAGAGCATTCTTATGAACATCTGGCTGTTCTTCAGCTTTTTCATAGATGGATACGCCAATGCAGGAAACGCAATCGGCGGAAAATTACTGGGTGCCAGAGATTATAAAAATCTATGGGAACTGAGTAAGAAAATAAGCAAGTATGCGGTACTTATTGCACTTATTCTAATGGGAATTTGCTTCGCATTATATGACCAAATTGGCTTGCTATTCAATAAAGAAGCAAGTGTACTCGCATTATTCTCTTCAGTTTTCTGGATAGTTTTGATCATGCAGCCCGTAAATGCAATTGCTTTTATGTTCGACGGAATCTTTAAAGGACTGGGAGAAGCAAAATATTTGCGAAATGTCTTACTGGTCTCGACTTTCCTTGGCTTCACTCCTGCCCTTCTGCTTGCAGATCATTTCGGACTCAAACTTTATGCGATCTGGATCGCGTTCTTTGTATGGATGCTCATTCGAAGCAGTGCATTAGTGATATATTTCAGAAGAAAATATCTTCACAAAGAAGTCTAAAGACGATCAAGAGATATACTTAGAAGTCTTATTTTTGAGTAAAATCGTAATACATTATGAGTACCAACCGCGAGAACGGAAGTTTATTTACCAATATAGACCAGAAGATAGCAACCCTGGAATTTGGCCACTCAGCCAGCAATTCTTTTCCGTCGGTTCTTCTGAAAAGACTGGAAGATGAGATTCATAGCCTTTCCGAAAATAAGGATGTAGCCGTGATCATTCTAAAATCTGAAGGTGAAAAAGCTTTTTGTGCCGGTGCATCTTTTGATGAACTTATCAATATCTATAATCTTGAAGATGGCAAGAAATTCTTTTCAGGTTTTGCAGGAGTAATTAATGCTATGAGAGTATGTAAAAAACTAATTGTAGGAAGAATTCATGGTAAAACAGTTGGTGGTGGTGTTGGACTTGCCGCTGCCTGTGATTATGCATTCGCTACGGAAGCCGCTTCGATTAAGCTTTCAGAATTGAGTATAGGAATTGGTCCTTTTGTGATCGCTCCGGCGGTAGAAAGAAAAATGGGTACCGCTGCTCTGGCAGAACTCACTCTGGCTGCTCATGAGTGGAAGAATGCATATTGGGCTAAAGAAAAAGGTCTGTTCGCCCGTGTTTTTGAATCCGTTAAACACATGGATAAGGAAATATCACTATTCACTGAAAAGCTTGCTTCCTACAATCCTCAGGCACTTACTGAAATGAAACAGATCCTTTGGAAAGATACCGATCACTGGCCGCAACTGCTGGAAGAAAGAGCGGCTG
This sequence comes from uncultured Christiangramia sp., assembly GCF_913046405.1. Classification (GTDB taxonomy): domain Bacteria; phylum Bacteroidota; class Bacteroidia; order Flavobacteriales; family Flavobacteriaceae; genus Christiangramia; species Christiangramia marina. Next base: position 17,976 of record NZ_CAJWRQ010000052.1, on the reverse strand, counting down.
TTTCTGGAGAACTGGTACTTTCAGATTTTACAAAAAATGCACTTTCAAAATTCAGAAAATAGATGAGTTCGATACAATCTATTAAACCGGAAAAAGATGAAGCTTACGAGATGGGTTACACGATAGGAACTTTCCTTGGTGAGAACATCTATCTTTTAATTGCCCTGATTATTGGATTGATCGCAGTAATATTCATGTGGAAATACATTAAAAACACACCCGATGCAGGAACACCTCCCGAAAGATAAAGATCCAAACGAATCCCAGGAATGGGGCTGGACGTTTCAGGAATTTATCACAGAAAACCTGTGGTATCTACTGGCAATACTATTTTTAATAGTCATATTCGTTTACGCACGTTACCGCTGGAGAGTTCGTAACAATCGAAAATACAAGAACTAATGGAGCAGGATACTTGGGAGTTTCTGAGTTTTTTAAGCGGAATGGGCTTCTGGATCCTTCTCGCCATCATTCTTATTGTAGTCGTGCTTTACAAAAAGTTTAAAAAGTAATTACCTCGTTTTCAACCAGCCCGTAATGCTCAGCCTTGGAACTCTGACGGTTTTAACTTCATGTTCCAGCTCCTGACTTTCAAAAATCACCATTCTCCCGGGCAAAGGATAGATCTTCAATTCCTCCTCCTGTCCATTCTTAGTCGTATAAATACTCAGTTCTCCGCCATTTTCCGGAGTCCAGTCTTCATTATTCAGATAACAAACCATGGATAATTTACGTCGCCCGTCATTTTTAAAGGTATCTAGATGCCGCTTGTAGAAAGTTCCTTCAGGATAAAGCGCATAATGAAATTCTTTATGAAGTATCCCCATAAAACAAGTACGATTCAGGTATTGCACCAGATCATTGACCTTTTGAAAAAATATGGATTCAGCAGGTTCAGCTGTAGCTTCATTCATCCATAGAATAAAATCTCCTCGAACAGATTTTTCAATAAGCTCATTGGTTCTATTCCCAATTGCAGCTTTCTTAAAAGAATCTTCCTTATGTTTGGCTATAAGTGTAGACCTAAGCAGGTCTACCTCAGCAGGATTGAAGAAAGTATCAACGATGCTATATTTTTGCTGCGCTATGTCATCAATGATTGTCTCGTAAAGCTCATTGAGCTCGAAATCTACCTGTTCAAATAATTCCTTTTCTTTAAGGATCATGTGCGAAAAATTTCCCAAATGTAAATTTTAATTCAATTCGTTGGTGTTAAAAATTTCGCCTTAAAAATTCCAATTATCTTTGCATAAAATAACTGCGTAATGAGCAAGATTCGAATCACCAAACAATTTACTTTTGAAACCGGTCACGCCCTGTATGGTTACGATGGCAAATGCCGTAACGTACATGGACATTCTTATAAACTTGGCGTCACAGTTATTGGCGAACCTATTACAGACCGCGAACACGTAAAATTGGGGATGGTGATCGATTTTGGAGATCTTAAAAAGATCGTGAGATCTGAGATTGTAGACCAGTTTGATCATGCGACCGTATTTAACAAAAATACACCGCACTTAGAGTTGGCAAAAGAGTTGAAATCACGTGGTCACCATGTCATTCTCGTCGATTACCAGCCAACCAGTGAGAATATGGTGATCGATTTTGCAGCCAAAATTTCCAGACATTTACCTGAGCATATTAAGCTTCACTCTTTGAAATTACAGGAAACTGAAACTTCATTTGCAGAGTGGTATGCCAGTGATAATAGTTAGGGCGCACCCCTTCGGGTCGGGCTATACGCTACAAGTCCCGTGAAAAACGGGAGCTTTTCGCTGCTATCCCTTGCGCATATACTGAATTATGCCTTTTTCAATTCTCCAATCTGCAAAGCTTGATCGTAGTTGGCACTTACAGATTTCTTTAGACCAAGGATCTTAGCGCCATCTACCCGCTGTAGTGTTACGATGTTTTCACCTTCCTTGTTCTGCGAAATTTTCACCACCTCAACCAGGGTGTTTTGAACCGACTTATAATTCGCCACTCCACCTTTCTTCACGACGAAGTTTAGCTTTGGCATATTCACAGCTGTATACGTGGTATTTTCCGGGGACTGTATTAGAAGACGATCACCAATTTCCGGATTAGTGTCAATATTTGTGGCATTTACCTGATAACTCACTAAACCACAAATCATTAAAAAAGCGATTGAAAATAGTTTCGTAAATTTCATATTAGCAATATTTATGGATTTATTCTCTAAAATAATAATTTCTGAGCTTCTGGCGATGCGTTTTTAGAATGCTTTAAGTCTTACTTTAAAAATGAAGTTTCAGTAGAATTTCTATATTCGCTGTAAGTTGTAAAACATGAAAGTTTCCCCGGGAAAAAAAATATATTTCGCCAGTGATAATCATCTTGGCGCACCTACTCAGGAAGAAAGCAGGCCGCGCGAAGCCAGGTTTGTGAAATGGCTTGATGAGATTAAAGAAGATGCAGAGGCAATTTTCCTTCTGGGAGACCTCTTCGATTTCTGGTTTGAATACAAACACGTAGTTCCTAAAGGCTTTGTTCGAACTTTTGGTAAACTTGCTGAAATTAGAGATTCAGGGATTCCTATTTATTTTTTTGTAGGAAATCATGATTTATGGATGCAGGATTATTTTCAGAAGGAATTAAATATTCCAGTCTATCATAAACCTAAGGAGTTCGAATTTTCTGGCAAGAAATTCCTCGTTGGTCATGGAGATGGCTTAGGACCCGGAGATCATGGCTATAAAAGAATGAAAAAGGTATTTACCAACCCACTTTCCAAATGGTTTTACCGCTGGCTTCATCCTGATCTTGGAGTTCCCTTAGCACAGTATTTTTCAGTAAAGAATAAAGCGATCTCAGGAGAAGAAGACATGAAGTTTCTAGGTGAAGAAAAAGAATGGCTTATACAATACTGCAAGCGTAAACTGGAGCAAAAGGACTATGATTACTTTCTTTTTGGTCACAGGCATTTACCTATGGAGATCGATCTGGACGGCAAAGCAACCTACATCAATACCGGCGATTGGATCAATCATTACACCTTTGCGCAATTCGACGGAAAGGATCTTAAGCTTGAAAAGCTCGTTTTCTAAATACTTTCTCGTATATCCTTCAGTCTAAGCTGAATCGTGGTATTACCATTCCAGGTATTTTCATCGAGACTAAAAACAGCGTCAAACTTCTTTCCCTGTTCTATCAAATTCAGTTTTTCACCAAGGTTAAAGCCAATCACATCAAATTTTACGTTTGAGCCTTCCTGTTTTACCTGGCATTTCAGGTGAGTTTTATCTGCGCCCACACATTTTCCGAAGCCAGTATCGGTTAAGTTCCGCGTGAGGAAAACCGGCGACATATTTCCTGGCCCAAAGGGAGCGAATTGCTTCAGGATTCGGTAGAATTTTGGCGTAATATCTTTAAGGTCCAACTCGGCATCTATGGCAATTTCAGGAGTAAGAAGCTGCCTGTCGATCGTTTCGGAGACGACCTCCTCAAATTTTCTTTTAAAATTATCATACTCTGCTTCGAGCAGGGTCAATCCCGCTGCGTACTTATGACCTCCAAATTGCTCAATATGTTCACTACATTTTTCCAGAGCTTCGTAGACATCAAAACCTTTTACAGATCGCGCAGAGGCGGCAAGACGTTCCCCGCTCTTTGTAAAAACGAGCGTTGGGCGATACCAGGTTTCGGTTAACCTAGAAGCTACGATCCCAATCACACCTTTGTGCCACTGTTCATCATAGACTACGGTGGTTAGTCGGTTTTCTTCCTGACGATACAGGATTTGCTGTTTCGCTTCTTCTGTAATACTTTTATCGGTACTTCGCCGATCGGTGTTATAGGTCTCAATTTCTTCCGCATAAGTTGCAGAGATAGCTTCATCTTCTTCAGTCAGCAGATTTACCGCATGCAAACCATGTTTCATTCTGCCCGCAGCATTAATCCTTGGAGCTACGATAAAAACAACATCTGTAATACTTACATTTTTACGTTCGCCAAGCAAACTTTGAATCCCTTTTCGGGGTGCAACATTGATCACATGCAAACCATGATAAGCGAGAATCCTGTTTTCGCCAGTGATGGGAACAATATCTGCTCCAATGGCCGTAGCTACCAGATCGAGGTAGGGAAGTAAAGTTTCTTCAGGTTCATTATTCTTAAGAGTGATCGCCTGGATTAATTTAAAACCAACACCGCAGCCGCATAGTTCGTCATAAGGATAATTGCAATCGCTCCTTTTTGGGTCAAGTACCGCAGCCGCATCTGGAATTTCATTGCCTGGGCGGTGATGATCACAAATCACGAAATCAATTCCTTTTTTCTTTGCATAAGCTACTTTATCAATCGCTTTGATTCCGCAGTCTAAGGCAATAATGAGACTCACGTCATTATCTTCAGCATAATCGATTCCCTGGTAGGATACACCATAACCTTCAGCATACCTGTCTGGAATATATGTGGTTACATTGGGATATCTGAATTTCAGAAATGAAGACATTAGCGCGACACTGGTAGTTCCATCTACATCATAATCTCCATAGACCATGATATTCTCTCCAGCTTCCATCGCCTGTTCTATCCTGACCACCGCCTTGTCCATATCCTTCATCAGGAAGGGATCATGTAAACCATCTAATTGTGGCCTGAAAAATTTCTTTGCTTCTTCAAAGGTGGTAATTCCCCGCTGAACCAGTAATTTCGAAACTGCCAGTCCGGTTCCAAGCTTTTCGGCAAGAGCCTGTGTTGTGATAGGATCGGGTTTTGGCTTCAGGGTCCAGCGCGTCTTCATAGTCGTTCAAATTTCAGCCGAAAGTAATAAAATTCTACTTCTAATCTAAGCGGCTTATTCCCCTATTATTGAGCTGATCTTTTGCTGAAGTGAGGGAACTATAGCCGACTCGAATTCCGGATTTTTCATTCTCCAGAATCGGTTTACCGGGGAAGGATGCGGCAACGGCCAGTACTCTGGAAGGTATTGCTCATACTCATGAACTTTAGCCGTAAGATTATTGTATTTTCCGAGGTAATAATTGGAAGCATATGCTCCAATAAGGATCTTCAGCTTCACATTTTTTAAATACTGAAGAACCTCTTCATGCCATAATGGAGCACATTCTTTCCTGGGCGGTAGATCGCCGGTCTTTGCTTTCCCGGGATAGCAGAAACCCATGGGCAGAATAGCGAAATTGTCGTGATCGTAAAAAGTCTCATCATCAACTCCCAGCCATTCCCTTAACTTTTTACCACTTTGATCCTTCCAGGCTACACCAGATTCGTGCACCACTCTTCCTGGCGCCTGGCTAATAAGAATAATCTTAGAATTTGATGTTGCTTCAATAATAGGTCTTGGCCCAAGTGGTAAATGTTCTTTACAAACCTTGCAGTCTCGTATGGTGGATAATAAGTCTTCCAAATCAGGCTTTTCCTGCAATTATTATTACCAACTCTCCCTTTGGCGGATTTGCGTTATAATGTGCCTGAACTTCAGGAATACTTCCACGAACGGTTTCTTCATGCATTTTAGTGATCTCACGGGAGACAGAAACACGACGATCGTCGCCAAAATATTCCTGAAAATGGCCTAATGTTTTAAGTAGTTTGTGTGGTGATTCGTAAAAAATCATCGTGCGGCTTTCTTCAGCCAGTATTTTGAGTCTCGTTTGTCTTCCTTTTTTCACCGGAAGAAAACCTTCAAATACGAATTTATCGTTTGGAAGTCCGCTATTAACCAGTGCCGGAACAAAGGCCGTGGCTCCCGGAAGGCAATCTACTTCGATTCCCGCTTCCACACAGGCTCGGGTTAATAAGAACCCAGGATCTGAGATCGCAGGAGTTCCGGCATCACTAATAAGTGCGATGGTCTCGCCAGCTTTAATTCGGGAAACAATATGATCTACTGTTTTATGCTCATTATGCATGTGGTGACTCTGCATGGGAGTTTGAACTTCCAGGTGCTTTAGTAGTTTACCACTATTTCGGGTATCTTCAGCCAGAATAAGATCAACTTCCTTAAGAATACGAATCGCTCTCAAAGTAATATCCTCGAGATTCCCAATTGGCGTGGGAACCAGGTACAGTTTACCCATAATAATTTATTTCCCGAACTTGTTTTCTATATGAGCTCTAAAACGCTCTTCGTATGCTTCCTTGCCCTGCCAGTTGTTATAATCTGGCTTTACAACCAGGTCTATGAATTTTGAAGCTTCTTCCAGGCTGGTAAAGGTATTTAACTGTGAAAGTACACGATTGTAATCTGCGGTATCTCCGCCAAAAAGATGTTTGATGTAAGCAAGACGCTCATTCAACCCGATATTGATGCCTTTTTTCAGTCGGTCATTAAGAGATCTTGGTTTATCGTTGGCTGGAACATGTTTTACCGGTTCAAAATCTGGCAAATTATCATAATCCACACCAATATTTCTAAAATCTTTCTTCTCTTCAACCTGTTGTGAATAGGGTGCCGAATTCGAAACTTCAGGCGCATCGTTGATATGATTCATAAAAAGATCTACAGACTGACTTTCAGGTGGCATTTGCGCTACAATATCCTTGATTTTTTCAGTATTAGGTTCTGTGATCGCGTCTGAATCTTCATTGAATTCAGTTCCATCCGGATAAAATTCATCATATGCAGATAATTGTGCTGGAGGCTCAGGCAGATCTTTCACTTTAGGTTTCGGAGTAGCCACTTCTTCCCGTTTTGTAACTTCTTTTTGCTGCGGAACTTCTTCGGAAAGATGTTTTTCAGTAAAAGCCAGAACAGTCAGTTTTTCATATAGATGCAAAGCATGTTCCTTGAGCTCCATCGTAGTAAAATGCCCTTTATTCCGAAGGATTTTTTCAGCGATTTCCGCCAGTTCTGCTTCAATTTTCTTTTTCATCACTTTAATTTTATATGTTTTCTACCGGTCAGAAGAAATTCTTATTTTATAGTTTTCAGGCAGACAAATCAGGTTACTACTCATTTCATAACTTTCATGATTCGCTCTTTCTCCGGGTTGTATTTTTAATAAATTTGTTCCACCTTTATACGAAAGAGGTATTTCCCGTTTCGATTTGAAAAATACAAAATGTTTCTCGAAAATACAGTAAATCACGAAGAGCAATTTGGCTGGATTGAGGTTATCTGTGGGTCAATGTTTTCCGGAAAAACGGAAGAATTGATACGCCGACTCAAACGCGCAAAATTTGCAAAACAGAATGTTGAGATCTTCAAACCTGCCATTGATATTAGGTATGACGAGGAAATGGTCGTATCTCATGATTCCAATGAAATAAGATCTACTCCTGTACCTTCCGCTTCCAATATCCGTTTGCTTGCAGATGGTTGTGATGTAGTAGGAATCGACGAGGCACAATTCTTTGATGATGAGATCGTGACGGTTTGTAATGATCTCGCCAACCAGGGAATTCGAGTGATCGTAGCCGGACTGGACATGGACTTTAAAGGAAATCCTTTTGGGCCTATGCCCAATTTAATGGCTACTGCAGAGTACGTTACGAAAGTGCATGCTGTTTGTACCAGAACGGGAAATCTTGCTCAGTTCAGCTATCGTAAAGCTATCAATGACGACCTGGTTTTTCTGGGTGAAAATGAAGAATATGAACCATTGAGTCGGGCTGCTTACTACAAGGCTATGCTGCGGGAGCGAGTGAAGAAGCTTGATGTTAATGCCGAAGAATTGAATGCTAAAAAGACCGAAGAAAATGCCTGAAGCCAAAGAGACCGTTCTTGAGATTGATCTTGGAGCACTGGCACATAATTACAGATATTTAAGAGCAAAGATCGATGAAGGAGTGAAGTTCCTGTCTGTAGTGAAAGCTTTTGCTTATGGAAACGATTCAGTCATCATTGCCAGAAAACTGGAAGAACTTGGCACCGATTATTTTGCCGTTGCCTATGTGGAAGAAGGAATCCATCTTCGTAAAAATGGGATCACCAAACCTATTTTAGTGTTGCATCCACAATTCACACATTTCGAAGATATTATCGAGCATTGTCTCGAACCTAATTTATACAGCGAAAAAATATTACGCTCTTTTGTAGAGACTGCTGAAGCTAAAAATCAAAAAAATTACCCTGTTCATATCAAGCTGAATACCGGCTTGAACAGACTTGGTTTTGATCATCCAGAAATTGGAACCATCAAAGAAATCATTAGTAGTACTTCCAGCCTGAAGATCGCTTCTGTTTTTTCCCATCTCGCTGCAAGTGAAGACTGGAAAGAACGTGATTTCACGGTGGGACAGATCGACCTTTTCAGGAAAATGACCTGGGAATTAATTGCCGACCTGGACTATGAACCAATACTCCATATTTGCAATACTTCTGGCGTGATCAATTACCCGAAATCTGCTTTTAGTATGGTGCGTAGCGGGATAGGCTTATATGGTTATGGAAATGATAAAAATATCGATCCTGAACTAAGACCGGTTTCTACATTAAAAACAATCATTTCGCAGATAAGGAGTCTTGATAAAGGGGATACCGTTGGTTACAATCGTGCTTTTAAAGTAGAAAAACCTACACGTATCGCTACACTTCCTCTTGGACATGCAGATGGGATCAACCGGATCTATGGAAAAGGCAAGGCTGGAGTGATCATAAACGGAAAATACGCGCCAATTGCCGGCAATGTATGCATGGATATCATCATGGTAGATGTTACGGGTATATCCTGTGAAGAAGGCGATGAAGTGATCGTTTTTGGAGGACCTCAGCACCCGGTAAAGTTTGCTGAAGCCGGAGGCACTATTTCTTATGAATTGATCACCGGTATTCAAAGAAGAGTGACACGCCTGGTAATCCCGGAATAAATAATTGGGAAGACTTCTCAAAATTTATTTAAATTTGAAATCAACTAACAACTATATTCTATGAGCTTTTTTTCAGATTTTAAAGCATTCCTTCTGAAGAAGGATATTGTAGCACTAGCAACCGCTGTGGTAATTGGCGCTGCATTCAACAAAGTGATTTCATCTGTAGTGGCAGATATTTTCATGCCTATCATTGGTTTGATTACCGGTGGTGTGGATCTTACCCAAAAATTCATTGCGCTGGATGGAGTGAAGTATGAGAGCCTGGAAGCCGCTCAGGAAGCTGAAGCCGCAATTCTTACCTATGGAAATGTGATACAGGCGGTTATCTATTTCATCATTGTTGGTCTGTTCATTTTCCTTTTTTTAAGAGCTTATGAAAAAACTAAAAAGAAGGAAGAAACTGCAGCTCCCGCCGGACCAACAAAAGAAGAGGTTTTACTTACTGAGATTCGTGACGAACTAAGAAAGAACAATATTTAAGACGTACGCTAACCGCTACATTACTCATTCTTAAACTAAACCCCTGGCAAAAACCAGGGGTCTTTTTTTAACAATAATCCAAAATTGGTTCAATTTTTTAAAATTCCAGAAATTTTTAATAGGGAAGCAGTCAGAATAATTTCCAAGCAATAACTTTGCAATTCACTTTTAAAGTAAGCAAATTATGAAAGTAGCTGTAGTTGGAGCAACCGGGATGGTAGGAAGCGTAATGCTTAAAGTACTGGAAGAACGTAATTTTCCACTTACCGAACTTATTCCTGTAGCTTCTGAAAGATCTGTAGGTAAGAAATTGACCTATAATGGTAAGGATTTTGAAGTAGTAAGTCTTGAAACCGCAGTTTCCATGAAACCGGAAGTAGCCATATTTTCAGCGGGTGGAGACACTTCATTGGAATGGGCTCCAAAATTTGCTTCCGCAGGAACTACAGTGATCGATAATTCTTCAGCATGGAGAATGAATCCGAAAAACAAACTTATCATTCCCGAGATCAATGCTAACCTGCTTTCAAAAGAAGATAAGATCATTGCGAATCCTAATTGTTCTACAATACAGTTATTAATGGCTCTAAAACCATTGCATGATGCGTATACTATCAAGCGAGTGGTCGTTTCAACCTACCAGTCTATCACTGGAACTGGTGTGAAAGCTGTACAGCAGCTGGAGAACGAGTATGAGGGTAAGAAAGAAGAAATGGCTTATCCTTATCCAATTCATAAAAATGCGTTGCCACATTGCGATGTATTCCAGGAAAATGGATACACTAAAGAGGAGATGAAGTTAACGAACGAAACCAAGAAAATTCTCGGTGATGATTCCGTAAACGTTACGGCAACTGCGATTAGAATTCCGGTTGTTGGAGGACATTCAGAATCGGTGAATATCGAGTTTCATAAAGAATTTGAGGAAGCAGATGTTCGAAAGATCCTGAGTGATTTCCCAGGGATCACCGTACAGGACAACCCGGAACTGAATACTTATCCCATGCCTATTTATGCGGAAGGAAAAGATGATGTTTTTGTAGGTAGAATTAGAAGAGATCATTCCCAGCCAAATACATTAAATATGTGGATCGTTGCTGATAATCTCCGTAAAGGTGCCGCGACAAATGCGGTGCAGATTGCAGAATATTTACTGGAGCAGAAACTACTGTAATCCACAATTTTAAAATTTTACTTAAAAGCCTGAAACTCTACAAATTCAGGCTTTTTTATTCTTATTTTAGGTGTCTAAACTAAGAATTGTATGAAGAAAATCTATTCAGGCATTATTGGGCTGGGGTTAGTTGCCGGCTCACTAAGTGCACAAAGTCAAAACCAAAGCAAAGTGAACTATCCTGAGACCAAGAAAGTTGATACTTTAACCGATTATTTTGGAACCGAGGTAAAGGATCCATATCGCTGGCTGGAGGATGATCGTAGCGAGGAAACCGAGAACTGGGTAAAAAGACAGAACGAGGTGACTTTCGATTACCTTGAGAACATTCCGTACAGAAATAAACTTAAGGAACGTCTTACCAAGTTATGGGATTATGAAAAATTGAGCGCTCCTTTTACTGAAGGCGGAAAGATCTATTTCTTCAAAAACGACGGACTTCAGAATCAAAGTGTTCTGTATCGCCGTGAATCAGAAGAAGCGGAAGCAAAAGTATTTTTAGATCCGAATAAATTCAGTGATGATGGCACTACTTCTCTTGCGGGAATGAGCTTTTCCGAAGATGGAAAAAAGCTAGCCTATGCTATTTCTGAAGGTGGAAGTGACTGGAGAAAGATCATTGTCATGAATGCTGATGATAAAAAAATCCTAGGCGATACCATTAAAGATGTAAAGTTCAGCGGAATTTCCTGGAAAGGTAATGAAGGTTTTTACTACTCCAGCTATGACAAGCCTGATGGAAGTGAACTTTCAGCAAAGACAGATCAGCATAAATTATATTATCATAAACTGGGAACTCCGCAAAGTGACGACCAGATCATCTTCGGAAATTCTGAAGCACAAAAACGCCGTTATGTTGGAGGAAGTGTTACAGAAGATAATCGTTACCTGATCATTTCGGCACGTAATTCAACTTCTGGAGGGGAACTTTACATGATGGACCTTCAGAAGGAAAATCCGGAACTGGTAACAATTTTAGATAATCAGGATACCGATTCTTATGTGATCGAAAATGAAGGTAGCAAATTATTTATCGTGACCAATCTTGATGCTCCAAATAAGAAGATCGTAACCGTTGACGCAAGCGATCCAAGTCCGGAGAACTGGGAAGATTTTATCCCGGAAACTGAGCATGTATTGAGTCCTTCAACCGGTGGTGGTTATTTCTTTACAGAGTATATGGTAGATGCCATCTCAAAAGTAAAACAATACGATTATGACGGAAAACTTGTACGTGAAGTAGAACTTCCAGGTGTAGGTTCTGCCGGAGGTTTTGGAGCTAAAAAAGACAAAGATGTACTTTATTACAGCTTTACAAATTACGTGACTCCGGGTACTATTTATAAATATGATATTGAAAATGGTACTTCTGAAGTTTACAATAAACCAACCATAGATTTTGATCCGGAACAGTTTACCAGCGAACAGGTATTCTATGAATCAAAGGATGGTACGAAGATCCCAATGATCATTACCTACAAAAAAGGAACTCAGCTTAACGGAAAGAATCCAACGATCCTTTATGGTTATGGAGGATTTAATGTGAGCCTGACTCCAGGTTTTAGCACTGCGATGAGCGTATGGCTGGAACAAGGCGGTGTTTATGCTGTACCTAACCTTCGAGGTGGTGGTGAATATGGGAAAGCATGGCATGATGCAGGTACAAAGCTTAAAAAGCAAAATGTATTTGATGATTTCATTGCTGCTGCGGAATACCTGATCGACAATGATTATACTTCCAGCGATTATCTTGCTGTAAGAGGTGGTTCTAATGGCGGACTTCTGGTAGGAGCTACGATGACTCAGCGACCTGATCTTATGAAAGTGGCATTGCCTGCAGTTGGAGTAATGGACATGTTAAGATATCATACATTTACTGCCGGTGCAGGTTGGGCTTATGATTATGGTACTTCGGAAGATAATAAAGAAATGTTCCAGTATCTATATAACTATTCTCCAGTGCATAGTGTTGAGGCGGGTACCGAATATCCTGCGACGCTTGTAACTACTGGAGATCATGATGACCGTGTAGTGCCTGCGCATTCTTTTAAATATGCTGCAGAACTACAGGATAAGCAAGAAGGAACTAATCCTACGCTTATCAGGATCGAGACCAATGCCGGTCATGGTGCAGGAAAGCCAACCAGTAAGATCATTGAAGAATATGCAGATATCTTCGGTTTTACATTATATAATATGGGGTTTGAAGCACTTCCAAATGAACTGAAAGAGATTACTAAAGATTAGTAATATTATTAATCAATTGGATCACAAAAAAAGCGCGGCTCTTCAGCCGCGCTTTTTTTTATTGTATTTCAGGAAGCTTTAATTTACCTGTTTTAATTCCCCAGACTCTTCGTCCACCAGAAACCCTTTTTTAGCTTTATGCAGGATCTCTTCATCATCATCTGAATAAGCTTCCAGCAATTCATACTCTCCCAGCGCTTCGTCTAAACGTCTTATTTTCTCTTCATCGTTACAAGCCTTGCCATCAATAGAATAATTACCATTCTTATAGGTCGTTCTTGTTCCAAGTACCTGAACGGGAAGAATTTGTTCCAGATATTTCGTGTAGACTTCGAATCCGCCGGTAACCACAAACACCTTGATACCCTGCTCATCAAATTTCCTAATATCTTCCAGCATTTTATTTCTGAAGAATTCCGGGTATTCCAGGTTCCAGAATTGCTCTGCATACTTTTTCACCGTTTCCGGATCCAGATTTTTGAGGTAATCGTAGAAATTCTCTTTGAAATCAGTTTTGCTGACAAGCCGCATGTTTCCGAGCATTTTCAACCATCCAAGTTGGGCAAGTCTTATCAACTTATACCCATTTTTATAACATACGAATTTGAAAAATTCATCTTTGGAAGATTTTTGATATAAGGTCTTATTGAGATCGTAAACGACTATTTTTTGCATTCGATGATTCTATTCTAATTTATGTTCTTTAGCTTTAAAATAAGTTACGTAAATAGCCATATCCAGAAACTTATATTATGATAATTTCAACAAGAATTTAACCTATGCTTCAGCTTAAGAACGTCTCCTTCGCCTATGATACTGAGCCTGTATTGAAGAATATCCATATGAACATAAAACCGGCTGAGAACATCTCGATCATTGGTGAAAGTGGCTGTGGTAAAAGTACCTTGCTAAAACTCATCTATGGACTCCTACATACAGAAGGAAAGATCACCTGGAAAGACAAAGAGCTTTTGGGTCCCAATTTTAACCTGATTCCTGGAGAAGACTTTATTAAATATCTCGCCCAGGATTTTGATTTGATGTTACCACTAAGCGCTGCTGATAATGTGGGGAAATATCTTAGTAATTTTTATCCCGTCAACAAAAAACGCCGAATCAAAGAATTACTGGAGGTTGTAGAAATGACTGACCTTGCTGATAAAAAAGCGAAATTACTAAGTGGCGGGCAGCAGCAAAGAATCGCTTTGGCGCGTGCTCTCGCTAAAGAACCAGAAATCCTGTTGCTCGATGAACCCTTTAGCCATATTGATCACTTCAGAAAAAATAAGTTGAGAAGAAAGCTTTTTTCTTACCTGAAGGAGCAGAATATCACCTGTATCATTGCCACACACGACAGTACCGATGCACTGGCTTTTGCCGATAGAACCTTTGTTCTAAAAAACTCAAAGATCTATGCTCAGGGAACTCCGCGGGAATTATATGAACAACCGAAAAATCACTATGTCGCCAGCCTGTTTGGAGACGTAAACCATATTCCTGTCACATTACTGAAAACAGATCATAAAAAGAGTGACAAAGTTGTGGTATATCCTCATGAATTAAAGATCGCAGAATCTGGCATCGAAGCTACAGTAAGCAAATCATATTTTAAAGGAGAGGTTTTCCTGGTCGAAGTTTCAGCAGCAAATAGAACGATACTAATAGATCACCACGAAGAATTAATCGCCGGCATAAAGATTTATTTTAAAGTGAAAGATGGAGTGTTGGAAAGCCGAATTAAATAATCTTTTTAATTAGGACATTTTGCTGATTGAAAGTGTAGCTGTCATTCTCAGTTTTTCCAAGCATGGCGATGGCAACAGGAGCTTTGCTACCTATGGCATAGAATCTTGTATCCTGAACGATGATTTCCCCAGCTGGAATAGAAATAAAATAATTAGCATTTTCAGTAAAAATGATACTGCCTGCTTTTGCAATCCCAGAGTCAACCTGTACATTGATCTGCTTTAAAACAGACCGCATTTGCTCATACTGCTGTAGTTGGTTGCTAATTTTGTTCCATTCAATATTGATCATCTCTCTGCCAGTTTCAAACTTGTCACCGGCACTACTCTTGGATTCATTTTCCAGATCCTGTTTTAGTCCCTGCATCGCATATTGCAAAGCAGCTGTTTTTTGCTGAATAAAATGCTCACATTTTTCTAGCAACTCCTGTTTAAGCGTTTCCATTTAGTCTAAGCTGAGTTTACCAAGATTTTGCATTTGCCTTACGATCCAGTTTTTTCTATTGGTAATAAAAGAAGATGCGGGACTTGCACGATATACTCTTGGATTCGGTAAAACAGCGGCAATGGCCGCAGCTTCATACGCACCGAGCTTTACCGCGTCCTTACCAAACCAGTGCAATGACGCCGCTTGCGCTCCGTAAACTCCTTTACCCATTTCAATACTATTTAGGTAGACTTCCAGAATTCGTTCTTTACCCCAAATTATTTCGATCAGGAATGTAAAATATGCTTCCAGACCTTTCCGAAACCAGGTTCTTCCCGGGTACAGGAAAACATTTTTCGCAGTTTGTTGTGAGATTGTGCTGGCTCCACGAATCTTTCTTCCATTGCGATTATCTTCCATAGCTTCCTTGATCGCTTCAAAATCAAAGCCACTATGAGTAGGGAAATTCTGGTCTTCACTAGCGATAACCGCTTTTTGAAGATGGCCTGATATTTCATCTATTGCTACCCAGTCGTGCTGAATATCTTCCTCTGGATTTTCAAAGTAACGTATCACCATTAAAGGAGTTAAAGGAACTGGCACCCATTTATAGATCACTACGATAGCAATACTAAACAGGAACAGTCCAAGAAGTATCTTGATGATAAATCTGAAAAATTTTCTGATCATGAATTCAATGTTATTTCGGCCAGGTCTCTTCCAACCAGGCTACCAATTGCGATGCCCATTCCGCCAAGGCGAACTCCGCAGCTTACATTTCTGGAAAGTGCATTCACCATTGGTTGCCTTGAGGATCCAATCCCCATGATTCCGCTCCACTTTCTGTCTATTTCAAATTTGGTTTCAGGCAAGATACAGGTTTTTAATAAGTGCTCCAGTTTGTTCTGGACAAGCGGGGTTGTGCCCATGTGTTCGGTCTCTTCAGCTTCGAAATCCAGGTTACGACCACCTCCAATAAGCACTCGATCACCGATATTTCGAAAATAGTAATAACCTCTGTCCAGATGAAAAGTGCCTTTAAGGTTCATATTTTGGATAGGTTTGGTGATCAATACCTGTGCACGGGCAGGTTTTACATCTTCAAGTCCAAGGCTTGATGCAAACCCATTAGTGGCGATCAATAATTTTTTAACTGAAATTTGAAATTTATCTGATTCGATCCTGACGAAATGTTCTTCATCGAAAAACGAATTTACTTTGATACCGCTGAGCACCTGTATATTTTCACAAGATACTTTTTTCAATAGTGTTTGCATCATCTTACCGGTATCGATCTGTCCCTCAAATTGATTCACAATAAGTCTCGGCATGATATTACTAAAGCCAAAAGAATTGGAAGTTTCTCTAAAAACGGACTCTCCAAAAACAGGCTTCAGAATTTTATTAATTCGCGGAATAGCCTCCATACTGTGCTGGTACAATTCTTTATCTGCTCTGGTAAAAAGTTCGTATCCTCCGTTCTGCTGAAAATCGATCTGTGTGTCACCCAGATTTTTCCGAAGTAATGAGAGTCCGTTACGACGCTTTTCTACTAGCTCAACCACTTCATCTTCAGATAAAGTTTTAAGATCATCAAGGATTTCAGAAATACTTCCGAAGCAGGCAAAACCGGCGTTTTTGGTGCTAGCTCCTTCTGGAAGCAGCCCTTTCTCAAGAATAATAATTTTAGCCGAAGGTCTTGATCTTCGCAGGTGCAGAGCACAGTTTAGACCCGTGATACCACTGCCTACGATACAATAGTCGACACTATTGAACCAGGATTCATGTTCCCAGAAGGAAAGATTCATGTTCGTTTTCAGTTTCAGGTCAAATTACAAAAAGTTGCGCATAAAAAAACCCCGGAAGTTCCGGGGTTAGTTTTTATTCTTCCAGAGGTTTCATTTTAAAATCCTCCATGAATTTAGTAGTATAATTACCTTCAATATAATCTGGATGATCCATCAACTGGCGGTGGAATGGAATCGTGGTTTTCACACCCTCGATCACAAACTCGTCCAGTGCACGCTTCATTTTGTTGATTGCTTCCTCTCTTGTTTGAGCGGTAGTGATCAATTTCGCAATCATTGAATCATAATTTGGAGGAATCACATAGCCACTGTAAACGTGGGTATCGATACGAACTCCGTGTCCTCCCGGTGCGTGAAGATTAGTGATCTTCCCAGGTGATGGTCTAAAGTTATGATATGGATCTTCTGCATTGATTCTACACTCGATAGAATGCAACTGCGGAATATAATTCTTTCCTGAAATTGGCACTCCAGAAGCTACAAGGATCTGCTCACGAATAAGATCGTAATCGATCACCTGCTCTGTAATTGGATGCTCAACCTGGATACGCGTATTCATTTCCATAAAATAGAAATTTCTATGCTTATCAACAAGGAATTCGACAGTACCAGCACCCTCATATTTAATATATTCAGCAGCTTTTACTGCAGCATCACCCATTTTCTTACGGAGCGTATCTGTCATAAAAGGTGACGGAGTTTCTTCAGTAAGTTTCTGGTGACGTCTTTGTACAGAACAATCTCTTTCAGAAAGGTGACAGGCTTTCCCGCTGCTGTCTCCCACGATCTGGATCTCGATATGGCGTGGCTCTTCAATAAGCTTTTCCATATACATCCCATCATTTCCAAAAGATGCTGCTGCTTCTTTACGTGCAGATTCCCAGGCTGGTTCCAGCTCTTCTTCTTTCCAGATAGCTCGCATCCCTTTACCTCCACCACCGGCAGTCGCCTTCAGCATCACAGGGTATCCAACTTCCTTGGCCAGTTTTTGGCATTCTGTAAAATCCTTTATAATCCCTTCAGATCCAGGAACACAAGGAACACCAGCCGCTCTCATTGTAGCTTTGGCCGTTGCCTTATCTCCCATCTTACTGATCATCTCTGGTGAAGCTCCAATGAATTTAATATCATGCTCTTCACAAATCTTGGAAAATTTAGCATTTTCAGAAAGGAAACCGTATCCTGGGTGGATCGCATCAGCATTGGTAATCTCTGCTGCAGCAATGATATTCGAAATTTTAAGATAGGAAAGGTTACTTGGTGGTGGTCCAATACAAACCGCTTCATCTGCAAATC